>CAZIEQ010000222.1:0-4331 GCA_964538725.1 uncultured Acidimicrobiia bacterium
TTCTTCGGAGGCGGAGCGCTTGATAAGCCTGGGAGCGGTGGTGTGCGCCATAGCCTTGTCGCTGTTCATTGCGTGGGCGGGGTTCCTGATCAATGCGGGACGCGGCAGGCGGGAACCGGACGAGGTTCCCGCCAACCTGTCTCCCGGCCTCACCGACGATGAGTTGGAGGGAACCTGGATAACACGGGTGCTGGTGACGGCGGTGATAGCCGCCGGCGCATTGGCGGTGGCTATGCCCATCTACTACTTGACCGAGCCCGCCCGCCAGGCCGACGCCGCCGAAGCGTTCGACGAACGCGACGTCGCTCAGGGCGCCCGCTGGTTCAGCCACGCCGGTTTCCGATGCGAAGACTGCCACGGCCCTGCCGGTGTTGGCGGAGGAGCCCCCTTTGTGGAACCCGGCAGCGGCTTGGACACCACCTGGCAGGCGCCTTCACTCAACGACCTCTTCTACCGTTTCGACGAGGATGAGGTGCGCTATTGGATCACTTTCGGGCGGCCCGGCACTCCGATGCCGGCCTGGGGTCTCGAGGGTGGCGGCGCCATGACCAGCCAGGAGATCGACCAGCTCATCGCCTATATCAAGTCGATCCAGATCCCTCAGGCCGACGCCGTTGACGGAGCGGACGCCCTCATATCCCAAGCCCTGTCGCGTCTGGACGGCGCCGACGACGCCTTGGCAACCGCCGTCGACGACCAGCGGGGGCGGGTTGCCGAGATCGAAGCTGCCGGGGCCATCTACGATTCGGTTGCCGGAATACCCGGCGAGATCGAAGCGGTGCTCACCGGCGCAGGAACCTGCACCGACGACACCGCGGCCCTCTTCGATGCGCCTTGCCGTGACGATGGGTTCGACTCGGACCGCGACGGGATAGCCGACGGCGCCGAGGTGATCCTCGCCGGCATGTTCAACGACGCTCTGGTGCAGGCCTCGACGTTCATGAGTGAGACCCGCCAGACGCGCCTCGCGGTGGCCTTCGACCCGGCAGACGCGTTCACCAACACCGACCCGCAGAGCGGCGACCCGGTCGCCGACCTCGAAGCTCTGGACACGGCGATGATCGCTCTCGACGCGGCGACGCTGAACCTGAAGATCACCGCGGAGAACGACGACCTCTTCCTCGAACAGGCCCGAGCCGGCCTCACCTATCTGGAAGAGTCAGCCAACCGGCGAGCATACGCCGTGGATTTCGAAGCCCTGGCCACAGCCACCGACGACACCGGCAGCCGGGTATTTGCCGACGTCGCCGAGGCGCGGCGTGCAGTTGGGTTGTTCAACGCCTTCTGCGCCCGCTGCCACACGCCTGGATACTCGGCCGGCGTTCCCTTCACCGGCGCAACCGGAGCCGGCGCCTGGGGCCCGTCCCTGCGTGACGGGCGAGCCGTCGTGCAGTTCCCCGACGCCGCCGACCATCTCGCCTTCGCCATCGGGGGAAGCAAGAATGCGACCAGATACGGTGTCAGAGGGATCGGCCGGGGGTGGATGCCCGCGTTCGGATTCACACTCAGCGAAGCCGACCTGGAGCTCATCGTGAGATTCGAGAGGACGCTGTGACCTCCCGCGGCGACTCTGGATTGACCAGACTCGAGTGGCTGGGGATCGTCGCCACTGTGTTCATGTTCGTGCTGTACATCGACCCGCTGCGAACCCCATTCGCGTGGATCTGGAACAACTACGTACTCGACAGCACCCTGGTACTGGGAATCGTGGTGGCCGTGTCCGCAGTCGCTATCTTCTGCGGAAGCGTCTTCCTCGTCCTGTACACAGACTTGGGAAAGCGACTCGGCTTCCTCATTGCGGGAGCGGCTCTCACCGGCTGGCTGGCGATCAACGGGTTGCTATTCACCCTATACGTACCCCGCGGACCGCGGCCACCCAACATCGAAGGCCTCAATGCGTTTCAGATCCGCATCATGCCGCTGGCATTGATGATCGTTTCGGCCATCCTGTGCGCCATGTTCATATCTGCGCTTGTGAAGTTGGAGTCTGCCGAAGAGGATTGACCATCCTGATCCGCTGATCGACTCACCACAGCGTGGGTCGGGCCAGAGTCAAGAACAAGGCGACGACGGGTAGGGGTACGGCAGCGGTGCTCCAACGAACCCTGCGGCGAACCAGAGCTTCGAAGCGGGGCGCTCTTGGATTCCTCAGCTGCGCCATCTCGATCTGATACCGCCATATGAAAGCACCCCACACGAATGCGGCCAACACCCCCAGGATGAGGGCGCCGGTCAGCCAGGTCTCCTCCTGATATCCCAGCCACTCCTGCCAGCGGGCGGAGGACAGCGACAACCCGTTCATCAGGATGAGCACCAAGCCGGGCCCTGTGAACCACAGATCCGCTTTGGCGGCGGCCCGGGTGGCGAAGACGATCAGCTTGGGATCACCGCTGGTCTGCGCCCACGCCATCCACGCCGCCGAAACCAGGAGATTGCCGGCGAAGAGCACCAGGCCGGCGGAGAACAGGAAGAAGTGCCATCTCACCGGGGTCACAGGCAGCGAAAGCGCGGTGGCAGCCAGCGCGGCGAGGGCGTAGCTTCGCAACGCCGGCCCTGCGGGGGCAGACCTCATGCTCTCCTCCGTATGCCCCCTGCAGGGATGCACGTTACCAAAGAGAGACAGGCGGCGCCTTCAGCCCGGCGGATTCTTGAGGTAGAAGTTGAGTATCTGCAGCTCGGTGGACAGGTCGACGCGACGCACCTCGACGCCGTCGGGAGCGCGCAGGACGACAGGGGCGAAGTTGAGGATCGAACGTACACCCGATGCCACCAGCAGCTCGGCGACCATCTGTGCGGCAGACGCCGGCGTCGCGATCACACCAATACGAACCCTGCGCTGTGCCACCGTCTCTGTTAACGCTGCCACGTCTTCCACCCTCCGGCCGTCGATGCGCATACCGATCTTGCGATCGTCGACGTCGAAGACACCGACGATGCGAAAACCCCGCTCTCTGAACCCGTCGTATTTGACCAGCGCTCTGCCCAGATTGCCGGCCCCCACGATGGCAATGGCACAGTCGCCTGTGAGGCCGAGGGCGCCTTCGATCTGGTGCCGTAGATGGTCGACGTCGTACCCAACCCCGCGCACGCCGTAGGACCCCAAGTAGGAGAGGTCCTTGCGTACGTTGGCAGAGTTCACCCCGGCCTTCTGCGCGAGCTGGCTCGAAGCGACGGTGGCCTCACGGCCCGGAAGCTCATCGAGATAGCGCAGATAGAGCGGAAGCCGCTCCACGGTGGCTTTGGGCAGCGACGATCTCATCAGGGCCAGAGGCTACCTACGGTTCCTGGCCTCCCCGCCGCCGGCGCCGCATGCGTCGCATTAACAGCTTCCACACCAGCGTGCGCCGGTTGGCGTTGCCTTCTGCCAGCACCGTTCCGGCCCGGTCCCTGACCACCGGCACCCGGTCGCCGTATTCCGCGATGAGGCTCAGGTCGAGGTCCACATCGACGACCCGCAATCCCAGACCGAGGCGACGGGTCCATCGCTTCACCACCGCTTCCACCGGCAGGCACAGCCGGCAACCGTCGCGGGTGAGCAGCTCGATCATGGTGCGTTATCGTCCGCTGCGGTGCGACCCGCAACCGCCATCATCGTTCTCGTTCTCCTGGCGCTGATAATCGCAGCGTTCGTCATCCAGGTAGTCACCGCGCGCCTCTGAGAACGACGGTGGTGCCGGCGCCCAACCCAAAGCGTTCTGCAGCACTTCCCGCCCTCACCGCGATCGTCACCAAACCCTGGGAGTCTGTGACGATGACACCTTCCCCCGGCTCGACGTCCGCGAAGGCGGGGCGCCACGGCAACACGCGGGAGGTTCCACCAGCTTCAACGGTGACGTCACCACCGGGGCCGGCCTCGACGGCTACCAGGTCGCCAGGGCTGGCGTTGGTCTGCAGGTTCCCGAAGCGGTCCTGCCACAGGATCTCGGCTCGCAAGCCGTCCGCCGCATGCTCGACGAGCGGCAACAGCAACGGCACCACCTCGTCACCCTCAACCGGAGGACCGAGGTCACCAACAGCGGCTTCTCCGGAGGCCAGTACGGCCGCCGCCGGGGCGAACAGGTCCCGGCCGTCGAACGTGGACCCTGCTGATGACAGCCTAAAGGCACTTTTCTCCACGGCGACGATGAGGCGGGATCCGCCGTCGAGAGCTACCGCCGGGGCGAGCAAACCGTTGTCCGGACCGATGAAGGTTCGCTCGCGGGTTTCGACTGCGATCGCCCGGCGATCGGTGCCGACCCCGGGGTCGACGACGGCAAGAACCACCCCGTCGGGGAGGGAGGCGAGTGCCCGGGTCAACGCCAGCGCACCCGCCCGCACCGCCCCGGGCTCGA
>CAZIEQ010000223.1:0-4300 GCA_964538725.1 uncultured Acidimicrobiia bacterium
ATCGAGACGATCCGCGGTTCCGGCTGCAGGCCGGCCGCCGCATCACCAAGCTCCGCCGCCGCCGCCGCCACCACCTCCCCCACCACCACCGCTGAACCCTCCGCCGCCGCCGGAAGACGGAGGGGCGAAAGCCCCGTGCAGCGCAGACGCGATGCTGGAAATACCGTTGGAGGTGTGGCCGCCGCTCCAGCCGTGGCTGCCGTACCAGTAGATGTGGGAGGCCTGTTCCAGGTCGGGTGGGGCGTGAAGGCGGGCCGCCTCCAACACGTCTTCGGCGACACCCAAGGCAACCCCGTAGACGAGGTATTCATCCCACAGCGGCAGCGACAACGCCGGGGCTTCCTCGAGACGACTGAAGTCGGTCAGATATCTGCGGAACGCCCGCCAGCGGGCAGCATGCAGCCCACCCTGCGGGGTGAGGCGAACCCACAGCTTGGTGCGAAAAGCCAGCCATCCAACAAAGGCAAGACTGAGGATGCCGAAGACGATGATTCCCGCCCGCAGTGTGCTCGTCGTCACTGGCGAAAGACGATCGTCGACGACAGGGACGACGACGAACCAGGTGAGGGCGGCGGCGGCGACAATCCCTCCCGCGACCCACCACGGATATTTCTTGCCCGACTCGTTCAGCAGCCGCGCCCGCACCAGCTGGCGGCGGGAGGCGGTTTGAAACCGCTTGTAGTCGTTGTGGTTGGCCGTCGGATCTTGCCGCAGCTCGTGGCGCAGCTCGGTGAGCGCCACCGGACCGGCCCCGAGGACCCGCTTCATGACTTTGAAGACGGGGCGTTCGAAGGCCGTGAACTCGGCGTCGGCTTCGCCGAGACCGATCTCCAGGTCGGTGATCTCCTCGCGCCGCAGCCCGAACCATGTTCGCCGCTGCACCGTGGCCGGTTCAGCGGTGAGAAGGCCGCGCTGGATGAAATCGAACATGGTGGCGGTGAATCCCTGTTCGTCGACCCGGCCCTGTTCCATGAGCGCCTGGACCACGGCAGGTGGTTCGTCGGATGGGGGCGCCTGTTCGTACTCCCTGTCGTAATCGACGCGTCGTTCCCGCCCATACCAGCCGTAGCCGAAGATCATCACCGCCAACAATGCGGCGAAGGCAGCCGCCAAGATCGCCAGCACCCATCTGATGGAGCTGCGTTCCCGCCGCACTACCTCCAGCTGGGCCGATTCGTCGGCGAGGATCTCACCGAGACCGGCACCGGAACGCACGGTGGCGCCGTCGACAGAGGTCAACGTCCGCCTGGGAACGACAACGCGAAACTCGACGAATTGCCGACGCGGGATGCGGCCGGTAGACAGGGCCGGTGACACCCGGTCGGCGCCCAGAGTGGTTTCGCCATCGACCCCGGCCGGATGGCCGAAAACGAGGACCTCGCCCGGGTTGGCGCCTGCCGGATAGGACATGGTGGCGGACAGCTCATCCACCGCAGCGTCCCAGTGGTTGCCCCACACTCTGAAGTTGACGTCGACGACGTCGTCATAGGCGACGGCGAGGCCCTTCATCTGGTAGCTGACGACGAATTGACGCCGCTCGTCGGTAGCTCTGTAGTGCCACACGACCCGGAATGCCGATCCCCGATCCTCGACACCGTATGTTCCCGGATCGCCGGTGGAGCCCAGCGCGGTCGGCGCCCCGAGCGTATAGGGAATCCCGTTCTCCGACACGGTCACACCGGCCAGGCTCTCTCCGTTGCGCAGCGGAATGTCGCGGTAGGCGCCTTGAAAGGATCCTGCGAAATCGAAGGTGAGGCGTTCGGTGACGGCGACCGTGCCGTCGTCGGCCAGCACCAATTCCACGTCGACTTTGGGGAAAGTGAACTCCTTCGCCGCTGCAGGGCCGGCGAGGACGCCGATCGACAGGGCGGCCAGTGAGGCGGTGACGGCGAGGCGGCGGCCGGCTCTCAGAACTCGACCCTCGGGACGCTGCGCCCCGCACCCTCCTCCTCGAAGTAGGCCCGGGGTTGGAAACCGGCCAGGCGTGCAACGACATTGGCGGGGATCGTCTGCACACCGGTGTTGTAGGTGAGGGTCGAGTCGTTGTAGATCTGGCGGGCAACGGCGATACGGTCCTCGCTTTCAGCCAGCTGTTCCTGCAGCGAGCGGAAGTTGTCACTCGCCTGCAGGTCCGGATAGTCCTCGGCGAGGGCGAACAGCTTGCGGAGGGCCGCGGTCAGCATGTTCTCCGCTTGTGCCTGATCTTGCACCGTGCCGGCGGCATGCGCCGCGTTGCGGGCCTCGACCACCGCCTCAAAGGCGTCCCGTTCATGGGAGGCGTATCCCTTGACGGTTTCCACCACGTTGGGTATCAGGTCGTAGCGGCGGCGCAACTGGACGTCGACCTGGGCCCAGGCGTTGTCGGTTCGGTTTCGCAGGCGGACCAGGCGGTTGTAGATGGCGAACCCGACAGCGAGGAGGATCGCAACGACGGCGATGACGATGATCCAGATCATGGCGGCAGCCTATCGATCGGGGCCTGCGCGCCGCGGTGCCCGGCTTCAGGGTGCACGGTGGCGGCGGCCACTGATGCCGGTGAAGAACGAGGGCAGGACGTACTCGAAGAAACGGGAGGAGTCCACGATTGCGATAGAGGCGAGTGTTACGCCGACCAACGCCGACCCGGCGACGGTGGTACCCGCGATCAGCCACAGGGTGGGCCCGTACCCCATCGCCTGCAGCAGCATCGAGTGTGCCTCGTTACCGGTGAGGATGAAAGCGGCACCGAACAGCGCCGCTACTACCCCCCACACCAGCGGCAGATGGCCTCCGGCAACCAGCCCCACCACCAACCCGGCTCCCACCACAGTGTCGGCGGCTAGATCCCATTCACCGAGCCGGGTCGACGCCGCAGCCCGCCGAGCCAGTCTGCCGTCGAAGAAATCCGTCCACCAGGCGGCGCACAGGAGAACCGCCGTCGCCGCCCATTTCCCGCGGGTCGTCACCAATGCCAGCGGGATCGACACCAAGGCACGGGAAGCGGTGAGTGCATCGGCGGCACGTCCCCACACAGCCACCGAGCCGGGGCGATTCACGCCGCTGAGCTTGGCCGCGCTGCGAGCTTCCCGCAACCCGTCATCGCGGGGAAATCGCCACATGAGCACAGGCCATCCCCGGCCGCCATTCAGTCGGCAGCTTCGAACCTCACCAGCAGATCACCGGCGTCGACCCGGTCCCCGATGGCAAACCGAACCTCGGCCACCATCGCCGGCCCGGCAGCGGTGATCCTGTGTTCCATCTTCATTGCCTCGACCACCATAAGCAGGTCGCCTTCAGCGACAGTCTGGCCTTCTTCGACGTGCACCGCGATGACCGTCCCGGGAAGCGGACTGGTGGGGCCACTGCCGGCCTCCTCGGCACCGTGGTAGCTGAACACCGGCTGCAGCGTCCAGGTTGCGCTGCTCCATGGGCCGGTGGCAGTGATTTCCGGATCACCGGTTCCGGCGGTGGCCACTACACGGCGGACCCCGTCGATCTCCAACGCCAGCCGGGAGTCGTCTGCAGACAGAACCCGCACCCGTACTCGGCGCCGCTCGTCGGGGCCGAGGGCGCCGTCATCGCCGGGCTGCGGCCACGGCCCGATCAGCATGGTGGCTTCGGTGTCGCCGGTCCAGATCTCCTCCACCTGACGGGGGACACCGCCGGCAAGCCAGGTCGAGCGATGTCCCACGGTGGGCAGGTTGCGCCATCCGGTGCGGACGAATCCCCACAGGCTGTCAGCCGCCCTGTCGCTCCGCTGCCTGCGGACCACGGCGGCCAGCAGCAGGGCGAGATCGTCGTCTCCCGCCGTTTCCGAAGGCACGGTCACTTCAGGGTGCCGGTCCAGATAGACGGTCGGGGTCTCCGCGGCTACGAAGTCCGGCTCGGTGAGGATGGCGGCGAGAGCGTCCCGGTTGGTGGCAACTCCGGCCACCCGGGCAGCACGCAGCGACCGGGCGAGGCGTCTGGCAGCCTCCAGCCGTGTGGGGGCGTGGGCGATGATCTTGGCCAGCAGCGAGTCGTAGTCGGATGAGACCACCGAACCCACCCGAACGCCGCTGTCGGTGCGCACATTGTCGTCGATGGCAAACGCGGTGATCTCCCCTGCGGTCGGCAGCCAGCCGGCGGCAGGGTCCTCCGCCACCAGCCGGGCTTCTATGGCATGCCCGCTGAAGGCGACATCGCCCTGTGTGATCGGCAGCGGCTCCCCGGCCGCCACCCGCAGCTGCAGCTCCACCAGGTCGCGGGCGGTGACCGCCCCCGTGCCCGGCTGCTCCACCCGGCGCCCGGCGGTGCGGCGTACAACGCCGAGTGAGAACGC
>CAZIEQ010000224.1:0-1530 GCA_964538725.1 uncultured Acidimicrobiia bacterium
CGCGGTCCGCGGTTGACTCTGCGCGTGCCGCTCCCCACCGGGTAGTCGCTTTCCCGCTGGAGGTCGATGTCGATCTTGTTGGCCCCGTTGATGACGAAGTAGGCCTTCATCACCCCGGCGTCGTGGCCGACGTCGGCGTGGATGTCGTAGTCGTTTATCTTCTCGACCCCATCGACGAAGATGTCGAACAGCCGCGTCGCGGGGGCGTCGAAGAAGATCTCGGAGAAGTACAGGCGCACCTCGTAGGCGCCGGGGGCGGCGTCGAACTGTTAGGTCAGGTTGGGGTCGAACCCGATGCGCTGGGTCTGGAAGACCTTCTCCGGGGTTCCGGCAGGCACCGACAGGTGGCTGAGGTCGATGGGATCGCTGGTGGGGAACTCCCCGAGCGTCCCCGGCTGGACGAACGGATCGTCGGGTATCCAGGGCGGGCTTGCATCCACTTGGGCGCCGCCGGCGTTGACCCGGGTGAGGTCGGCGCCGGTGCCGGCAAGCGGCACCGAAAGGGGAGTGTTGCTGCCGGTGTGCTGCACCTGGAGGGCGGCGCTCTTGACTCCGGCGACATTGGGACTGAAGGTGACGGGGATGGTCGTCGTCTGCCCAGGGCTCAGCGTCACGGTGGCGAAGTTGAAGCTGAACTGGGAGGCGTCGGTGCCCGCCAGGCTGACACCCTGCAACGTGATCGGGTCGTCGCCGGCGACTCCCGAGTTGACCAGCACCACATTGTGGGCGATGTTGGACCCGGTGGCTATCGAACCGAAGTCGAGCATCCCCGGTGAGGATCCCAAAACGCCTGCGAGCGGCGCGGCGACGATCTCGATGCCTTTCAGGGCCGGGTTGTCGACTACGCCCGCCAGGTCGATGTCGAGGTTGGCGTCGCTGGTCACGGTGAACGACTTCATGACTGCCCGCATCGGGCCTCCTGCCGCCGCCACCGTGTCGAAGTTGTCCACCACCAGCTCGTCCTCGATCGTCACGTCCATCACCCGCTGGCCGGACGTGGTGAAGAAGATCTCGGCGAAATACAGCTGTACGGTGTAGCGGCCCGGGGTCACCGGGAAATCCCATTCCATCTTTGAGCCGAATCCCCAACGCTCCTTTTGGAACAATGCTTCGGGAACTCCCGGGGGGATGCTGGGATCACTGATGTCGACCGTGTCGGTTGTGGCGTTGACGGCCGTGTTGGAAGCCTTGACATAACCGGATGCGGGATCGTCGGCTGTCCAGCTCAGCAACCCGCCGAGCTCGGGACCGCCAGAGTTCACCCTGTAGACACGCAGCCCCGGTGCCACGCCGAGGGCGCGTACCAGGAAGGTGGCCATTTGGGCGCGGGTGACGAAGTCGTTGGGGCAGTACAGGGTGTTTTGCGGCGGGTTGCAGCCTGCGGTTATGCCGGCGACGCGGATGGCGTTGATGTTCTGGCGGTGGACCGACGCGGTGTGGTCGGTGAAGTTGCCGTCGTCGGCGGAGGGGGTCAGGCCGAGGGCGCGTACCAGGAAGGTGGCCATTTGGGCGCGGGTGACGAAGTCGTTG
>CAZIEQ010000224.1:1630-4281 GCA_964538725.1 uncultured Acidimicrobiia bacterium
AGCCTGCGGTTATGCCGGCGACGCGGATGGCGTTGATGTTCTGGCGGTGGACCGAACCGATGTGATCGGTAAAGGGGCCGTTGTCGGGCCATGGTACGAGGCCGAGAACCCGTACGAGGAAGGTGGCCATCTGGGCGCGGGTGACGAAATCGGCGGGGCAGTACAGGGTGTTGTCCGGCGGGTTGCACCCCTGGGTGATGCCATTCACCCAAATCGTCACGATGTTGTCCTTGTGCACCGAGTTCTCTATGTCGGTGAAGACGGGTACCAGAAGCGGTCCCGACAAGGTCTCGATGCCACCGTCGGCATCCTGCAGATCCAGGGTGAGGGTGAAGGTCCCACCGGCGAAGTATTGGTGGGTGACCGCATAGCTGCGGCTTCCCACGGTCAGCACGGTGGTCTCTGGAGCGGTGCCGTCACCCCAGTCGACGGTGACCGAGTGGATGTCGGTTGCGCCGGGGTCGTTGAAGTTGCCGCTGACGTGGACGGTCTCCCCGGGGTCGAATTCGACGGTGGAGGTGCCGCCGTCGTCCTTGATGAAGAAGCAGATGAACGTGCCACCCGGGCCGCAGTCGAGGTCATGGGCGGGCGCCACGTTGTCGTCGTCGCGGATGGTGCCGGTCGCCTGGGCGGTGCCCACCACAGCGTTGGTTTCCCCGGACAGGCTTACGAAGAACGTCTCCGCCGGCTCGTCGGTGCCGTCGTTGAGAATGTTGACGGTGACGGTCTTCGAGGTCTGACCCGGGGTGAAGGTCAGCATGCCGGATTTGGAGATGTAGTCGCCGGCGGTGGCGGAGCCGTCGGCCGTCGTGTAATCGACGGTCACCGTCTGCCCGGAGGCGGGGAGCAGTGTCACCGTGAACGTGAAGACGGTCGGCGCCGGGGCGTCGGCGCCTTCGGGCCTGTCGGCGTCGGTCGCTGAGACGGATAGAGTCGGCGGACCGTCGTCGTCGAGAATGGTCCCCGCGCCCGATGTGGGCGCCTGGAGGGTGGAGATGTTGCTCAGGTCGACGGTGAACGTCTCATTGGCCTCGTCGACGGTGTCGCCGGTCACCATGACGTCGATCGGCTCCGACGTGTCTCCGGCGGCGAGGGTGACCACACCGGCCGCGGTGGTGTAGTCGGTACCGGCGGTGGCGGTGCCTGCGGTGGTGGTGTAGTCGAGCGTGATGTCGAAGGCGGCCGTGGTGGACAGCGTCACGGTGAATGATGCGATCGCGGTGCCGGTGTCACCTTCTGTGACCGACACGTCGTTGATGGACACCACCGCAGTGTCGTTGTCGGCGATGGTGACTGTGTGGGTGGTCTGAGCGCCGGGGATGCCCCGCCCGGTGACGTTTCCCAGCGACAGGTCGATGGTTTCGTCGTTCTCGTCGATGGCGTCCTCCACCACGGTGATGGTGGCCGTCTCGACGGCTCCGCTGCTCACGCCCGCCGGAAAGGTGAGCGTCGTCGGATTGGTGAAGGTGTAGTCGACAGGGGGAGTGGCGGAGCCGTTCAACAGATCGGTCACATCCACCGTCACGCCGCCTTGCAGGGTGCCGCCGCCGGTGAAGGTGATGGCCACGTCGACGCTGGCGACACCGGGCTCGGAGGGATTAGAAGTGGCAGTGGAGAAGGCGACCAGCACGTCGTCGTCGTCGGTGATGGTGACGGTGTGGGTGGTGTTGGTGCCCGCGCTGGCCGGGCCTCCGGTGACCGCCAGCGACAGGTCGATCGTCTCGTCGGCCTCATGGTCGCCGTCATCGACGATGGCGATGGTGGCGTTCAGCGCAGCCGCGGCGGGGGAGCCCGCCGTGAAAGTTACCGGCAGCGGTGAGGTGCATGTGGAGCCGGCTCCTGATGCCGCATCGGATCTCCCGGGAGGTTCCTCACGGTGTCGAGGTCTCGCGCGTACACCGCTATTCGACGTACGGGGCGCGGGCTCTCTCGCTCGACCTCTAGCAGAGCGCAGCGCGGGCGCGCAGCTGTCAGTTATCTACAGCCAAGCGCACCGTCTGTATCTATGTTCTCTGCTATTGAGCTTACATTACGTCTTATTGATGTCGTAACGGGACAGAATGATGTATCGTCTGGACGGAATCAAACAAGTAATGTAACCAGTGGAAAAGCAATTCTCGCGTTGCAAGAAGCAAGCCAAGCAAGAGTGAGATATAAGATTTCTAAAGAAATTATACCAATAATTGAAGATATTGGTGAATTTATCGTTTGGTTGATAAAAAACTTCGACCAAGAGATTATATCAATACGTGAAGAGGCGAAAGACGGTTCCCTTTCATTTTCTTCTTACAATCCGCAGATGACAAAAGAAGACGCAATTAAACTGGCTGAGTCAGACCCGACATTTGACCCAAATACATTCAACACATTGCAAGACAGTAATTTGAATATTCGCGTCACTGCTGGATTCAGTCAGCCATCAGGTAGGCTATCTCGCAAGGAAGAGGCAGACATTAACTTTGATGCTGGTCGCATTGGTATTGAGCAGTGGTGTATTGAGACAGACCAAGACGATAAACAGGCAACTATTGACTCGTTCTATGAACGTCAGGGTGAACAGCAACGCAAAGAAGTGCAACAGGAGGTTGCCAAAGACTTGCCGAAGGTAATAGAGTCTGCCCGCGAGAACCCAGAAGAATTTGAAGGTTCTG
>CAZIEQ010000225.1:0-4254 GCA_964538725.1 uncultured Acidimicrobiia bacterium
GCCTCCCCTGGACGGCGACCGCCCCATCGGCGTCGACATCGAGGCCATCGCCGCCTTGGTCGAAGGCGGCGAGTTGCGCATTGCAGCCGAAGCCGCCGTCGGCTCCCTCCGGTAGCCTCGGCGGGGGATGAGTGGACCACGCCCGGTACGGGCGCCACGCGGTACCCGGCTCACGACGAGAGGCTGGCTGCAGGAGGCGGCATTGCGCTGCCTGATGAACAACCTCGACCCCGACGTCGCCGAAGCTCCCGACCGCCTCGTCGTCTACGGCGGCACCGGCAGGGCGGCGCGCAGCTGGGAGGCGTTCGATGCCATCGTGGCTGCTCTCGGCGATCTCGGCGATGACGAGACTCTTCTGGTCCAGTCGGGAAAACCCGTTGGAGTGTTCGCGACACATGAGATGGCACCGCGAGTGTTGATCGCCAACAGCCTGCTGGTCCCCGACTGGGGTACGTGGAAGGACTTTTGGGACCTGGAAGCTGCCGGGTTGATCATGTACGGGCAGATGACCGCCGGCTCCTGGATATACATCGGTACTCAGGGGATTCTGCAGGGCACGTTCCAGACTTTCAGCGCCATCGCCGAGCAGCGTTTCGGCGGCACGTTGCGGGGAACGCTGACGCTCACGGCCGGCCTCGGAGGCATGGGAGGCGCCCAGCCGCTTGCAGTCACAATGAACGATGGGGTTGCCCTCTGCGTCGAGGTCGATGGGGATCGGATTCGCAGGCGTTTGGAAACCGGATACCTGGATGTGGCTGCGGAGGATCTCGACGAGGCAGTCGAGATGGCCATGATCGCCAAACGTGCCGGCACTCCCCGGTCGATCGGAGTGGCAGGCAATGCTGCCGAGGTCTTCCCCGAGCTGTACCGGCGTGGCGTCGAGATCGACATCGTCACCGATCAGACCTCTGCCCACGACCCGCTCGACGGCTACATCCCCGCCGGAATGGACCTCGACGACGCCATCGAGCTGCGGGACAAGGACACCGACGCCTACGTCGAGCAGTCGCAGCGTTCCATGGCGGAGCACTGCCGGGCGATGGTGCAGTTCCACAGTGGCGGCGCTGAAGTATTCGACTACGGGAACAACCTGCGGGGCGGGGCCCGCGCCGGGGGGTTTTCCGATGCCTTTGCCTACCCCGGGTTTGTCCCCGCCTACATCCGGCCACTGTTCTGTGAGGGGAAGGGGCCCTTCCGCTGGGTTGCCCTCTCCGGGGACCCTGCAGATATCGCCACGACCGACCGCGAGGTCGCCGACCTGTTCCCCGAGGACAGGGCGTTGCACCGCTGGCTGGCCCTCGCCGAGGAGCGGGTCCAGTTCCAGGGCCTGCCCGCCCGGATCTGCTGGCTGGGTTACGGTGAGCGTGACCGGGCCGGGGTGGCTTTCAATGAGCTCGTCAAGAGTGGAAAGGTGTCGGCGCCGGTGGTCATCGGTCGCGACCACCTCGATTCCGGCTCGGTCGCTTCCCCGTACCGGGAAACAGAGGATATGGCAGACGGGTCCGATGCCATCGCCGACTGGCCGATCCTCAACGCCATGCTCAACGTGGCGTCGGGCGCAGCTTGGGTGGCCGTGCACCACGGTGGAGGAGTCGGTATCGGCAAGTCCATCCACGCCGGCGCCCAGGTGGTCGCCGATGGCACTTCCGACGGAGAGAGGCGGCTTCGCCTCGTGCTCACCAACGACCCCGGTACCGGCGTCATGCGTCACGCTGATGCTGGCTACGACCGGGCGCGACAGGTCGCCCGCGATCGTGGCGTGCGTCTGCCGATGATCGGCCCGGTTTCGGCGGGGGGTGGCGGCCAAGGGTCGGATTCACAGGCCGGAGCTGAGGGGACCGGGCGTCCGGAGTGAGCCCGCAGCGGTTCGTCTTCGCTGATCCGCGTCACGTCGTGCCATCGTCGGGTTCGTCGTCATGAACGGGGGGGGTCACGCATGGCCGATCTGCTGATCCGCGGTATCGGATCCCTGGTGACCAACGCTGGTCGCCGCAACGGTGACGTGGCGGTGGTCGCACAAGCTGCGGTAGCGGTCCGCGATGGTCTCATCGTCTGGGCCGGGGCGGAGGCAGATCTTCCCGGCCTGTTTGATGACCTGCCGGCGGTCGACGCCGGAGGTCGTGCGGTGCTGCCCGGCTTCGTGGACGCCCACACCCATCTGGTGTTCACGGGTGACCGGTCCGATGAGTTCGCTCGCAGGTTGCGAGGCGACTCCTATGAAGACATTCTGCAGGCAGGGGGCGGGATCCTGTCCACCGTGGCAGCTGTGCGCGCCGCAGGACGGGCCGGGCTGGTGGCCGATTCCAGGGACCGGGCGCGACGACTGCTGGCGGCGGGCACGACCACGGCGGAGGTCAAGTCGGGGTACGGGTTGGACACTCGATCGGAGGTGGCGCTGCTGAAAGCGGTCGGCGATCTCGACGCAGAGCTCGCGATCGACCTGGTGCCTACATTCCTCGGGGCACACGTCGTCCCCACAGAGTTTCGTGACGACCGTGACGGCTATGTCGATTTGGTCGTGGGCGACATGCTGGAGGCGTGTGCGCCGCTGGCCCGCTTCGTCGACGTCTTCGTTGATCGAGGCGCCTTCACTGTGGACGAGGCGCGCCGCATATGTACGGCTGCCGCGGCCCGCGGGCTGCGCCCCCGGCTGCACGTCGAGCAACTGACCGCCGGCGGTGGAGCGGCACTCGCCGCCGACCTCGAGGCTGTTTCCGCCGACCATCTGGACCACGTCGACGAGGAAGGAGCGGCGGCGCTGGCGGCCGCGGGAACCGTTGCCGTCTTGCTGCCGGCAGCCTCATTCGCCATGGGCTCCCCACAGGCGCCGGGGAGGATGATCTGGGACGCCGGAGTCACCGTGGCGCTGGCAACCGATTGCAACCCAGGCACGTCGTACACGGAGAGCATGGGTTTCGTCATCGCCGTCGCCTGTGTGGAGATGGGGCTGACACCCGACGAGGCAGTGTGGGCTGCCACCGCCGGCGGTGCCGCCGCCCTCGGCCTCGGTGACAGGGGGAGGCTCCTTCCCGGGATGCTCGCTGATCTGATCATCCTGGACTCACCGAATCACATCCATCTCGCCTATCGCCCGGCAACCCAGCTGGTGTGGAAGGTTTTCAAGCAGGGCATGCTGGCCGCCGAGAGCCGGCCGGCTATCGGCGGCTGAGCACTGCTGGTGGAAGCGGTATCTAGCCTCGGCGGGGTGGGCAGCTACCTGAGCGCGGAGCATCCGATACTCCTTGCCCACCGCGGCAGCATGCTGCTGTGGCCTGAGAACACGTTGGTGGCCTTCCAAGGCGCCGTCGACGCCGGCGCCCGCTATCTGGAAACCGATGTGCGCCTCACCGCCGACGGTGAGGTGGTCACCTTCCACGACCCGGTGATGGACCGCGTGACCAACGGCACCGGCAGCGTGGCGCAGTGGCGGTATGACGATCTGCGTCGCCTCGACGCGGCCCATCATTTCGGGGAGGGAACGCCGCTGCGAGGCCGCGGCATCTACGTGCCCACTCTGGAGGAAGCCATGACCGTGCTCCCCGACACCAGGTGGAACATCGATGTGAAGAGCGACGATGTCGTCTATCCGCTGGCCCGCCTGATTGCTCGCAGGCATTGGCAGGATCGGGTGCTGGTGGCTTCCTTCTCCGCCCGGCGGCTGCGGCGGCTGCGGCACCTCACCAGGGGCGGAGTGGCATCATCGTCCGGGATGCTGGAAACCGCCGCCATGCTCGCTGCTTCCCGCATCGGGCTGGCGCTGCGGACCCCTGCCGACGTTTTCCAGGTACCCGAGGCCTACCGCGGCGTCACCGTGGTCGATGGGGACTTTGTCGCGGCAGTGGACACCGCAGGTGCTTTGTCACCGACGTCCAATCCGGCCCGAGCGGTTGCGACGAGTGACAAGCTAGCGACGATCCAGACGGACCACGATTTCACATTGCTCTGCATGACCTACTCACTCTATTCTTGTTGAAGCGACGATTCCAGCGGGACCGTCGCAAGACATGCCGTCCCCGTGTACCAACCAGTCCGAGACCGGTTGCCCCCCCGGGAGCGCCGCACTCTGCCCCTGCCCCTAGGCCGGGGATCTCGACTACCCGGCCGGGGGAGGGAGGCTATCCTTCCCCCGGCCGTTTCACTTTCCCCCTAGAGAGTCGACTCCGATGCACTCCCTGCTGGCAGCCCTGCTGCTCGTATTGCCCCTGTCTGCCGCGGCCGACACGGTGATCGTCGAGCCGATCAAGGACAACACCC
>CAZIEQ010000226.1:0-4245 GCA_964538725.1 uncultured Acidimicrobiia bacterium
CCGACGGCTGAGGCGCTGAGACGCGGTGCCGAGAGTGATCGTCGCCTCGGCGGGGGCGCTGCCCATGCCGCGCCGCTGGCTCGCAGCGAGCGGCGTTGTGGTGGTCGCCGCTGTCAGCGTCTTCGGGATCTGGAAATACTTCGCGGAGGTCAACGGCGAGGAGTGGGACCAGGTCGCCGAGTACATGGCGGCGAAAGTCGCCGATGACGATCTGGTCCTGTTCAGCGTCGACGCCGCCCGGCTCCCCATCGAACACTATCTCGACGGAGACCTCCCAGGTACAACCACCACCATCGGTGGCTTCGACGGCGGCCTCGGCGCAGAGGTGTCGGCAGCCGACCTCGGCCACTTTCGGGACCTCATCAACGGCCACCCCAAGGTGTGGCTCGTGCTCGCTCAGAGCCGTCTCACCGACCCTCTGGCATTGATCAACTTCGAACTGGACCGCAGCGGGGCCGTCGTCGACCAACAGCGGTTCGGCGGAGTGAGCCTGGTTGCATACGACGTAGGGGCCCGCATCGACTTCCAGCGGGTTTCGTTCCCGATCGCCGCTCCTCCCACTGCCATGGTGCTGGGACCCGACGGTCGTCTCTACGTGGCTGAAGTCCTGGGGACCATCCACGCCTACACCCTCGACGATGACGGCATGATCATCGCCGACGAGGTGATCGACACCCTCACCGCGGCACACGGCGGCCCCCGCCTCACCTTGGGCCTGGCGATCGATCCCGACTCCACACCGGGCGACGTGATCCTGTGGGCCAGCCACTCCCACGGGGAGATCTTCATCGGCGAACTCAACACCGGCATCGTGTCGCGCCTCTCCGGTCCCGGGTTCGCCGACGTGGAAGACGTCATAACCGGACTGCCACGCTCATACGCCAACCACGCCACCAACTCGATCCACTTCGGTCCCGACGGGAGGTTGTATCTGGCCCAGGGAGGCAACACCGGTGCCGGCGCCGCCAACCTGGGGCAGTCGGAGTTCCGCGACATGGCGGAACAGCCGCTGTCGGCTGCATTGCTGGTTGCCGACGTGAAGGCCCCCGGGTTCGACGGTTCATGCGCCAACGAGGCAGACATGTTCGCCCCCGCCCCCTGCGACGTGACGCCGTATGCAACCGGGATGCGCAACATGTACGACTTCGTGTTTCACGGCAACGGCCACATATACGGCCCGGACAACGGCCTCGGCGTCGTCGGCGCCTACCCACCGGTGCCGGCACCGCCGTGCACCGGTCTGGCCGACGCAGCCAACTATCTCGACGGCGGAGACAACCCGGGCGAGCAGCCGGATCTGCTGTACGACATCATCGCAGGGGCCTACTACGGGCATCCCAACCCTTCGCGGGGGGAATGTGTTTTCAAAGACGGTTCCTGGCAGGGTGTCCCCGCCTCGGCCGGCTACCACGGGCCGATGGCCGACCTTGGGGATCATCGCTCCGCGGACGGCGCCATCGAGTACACCGCCGACGCCTTCTGCGGGGAGATCCAGGGAGATCTGCTGATCACCAATTTCGTCAGCGGGGACATCAGCCGCATCGAACTGTCCGCGGATGGCAACGCGGTGGACAGCGTCGGCAGCGTGCTCGCAGGCTTCGGCTCACCGCTGCCGCTGCTGACAACCCCCGGCGGCATCGTCTACGTAGGTGAGTACGCCACCAACCCGCCTCAGATAACCGCTCTCATCCCCATGCCCGGATGCTGGAAGACGGACCACAGTCCCAGCCCCGAGGCGATCCTCGACGGCAGCGGAACGGTGGTAGATGGCAAGGTCTATCTGGTGGCCGGCAAGACGAGTCGCGGCCCGCAGAACACCGTGTACATATACGACCCCGCAACCGACGCGTGGAGCCGGGGCGCCGACCTCCCCGGAATCGCGGTCGAGGATCCCGCAGTCACCGAACGCGAAGGGAAGCTGTACGTGTTCGGCGGCGCTCCGCTTCCCTTCTCCGGAGCGGTGCCGAACGCGGCGGTTTACGACCCGGCAACCGACTCGTGGGACACGCTGGCGCCGCTGCCTCGTCCCCGTGCCGGTGCCGTCGCCGAGTCCCTCGGAGACGTCATCTACGTGGCCGGCGGCATGAATCCCCGCGGCATCTCGCTGGACTCCGTCGACATCTACGACCCGTTGAGTGGCTCCTGGAAACAAGGAACGCCGATGGGGACGCCGCGTGACAACCCCGGCTCGGCGGTACTGGACGGGAGGTTGCTCGTCTTCGGCGGCCGCACCCGCCTCCCCGACGGCACGCTCGTCGAAGGCGAGTTGACGACAACCGAGTCGTTCGACCCGGCAACAGGAGCCTGGACGGAGCGGGCTCCGATGCCCACAGGGCGCAGAGCCATGGTGGTGGCCATCCTCGGCGACACCGCTCTGCTGATCGGCGGTGAGCAACCGCCCGGCGGCGGTGCCTTCGCTGCCAACGAACGCTACGACGCCGCCACCGACACCTGGGCTTCGCTGGCACCGGTGCCGACGCCCCGTCACGGGGCAGTGGGCGGCACGGTGAACGGTGTCGTCTACGTGATCGCCGGCTCGCCCGGCAGGGGGATCTTCGCGGTGGACACCGTGGAGTCGTTCACGCTGGAGCCGCGATGATCGGAGAACGGGCACCGCGATGAGGATCGGTTATCTGTATGGGACCAATACCTATCCGCCGCGCAGCGGTGGCAGCATCCACGTGTTCAACCTGGTGCGGCACCTCACCGCAAGAGGCCACGAGATCCATTCGCTGGGTGCGGAGACCAACCCCCAATGTGTCGTGCACCCTGAAGGAGATGTCGACGGATACCTGGCAGCCGTCGACCTGCTGTATGTTCGCATCGACGGCTGGTTCCTCCGCCAGAGCCGTCTCAAGATCGACTGCCTGGACAGGGCGGGAGACATCCCGGTGGTGTGGGAGATCAACGCTCCCGCCGCCGAAGCCCTCGCCGAACAGCATTTCGGGCGTCCGACGGCACACCGCCGCCACCGCCGAGGAATCCGTGAATCGGTGCGGGACGCCCGCCGTGCCCGCCGCATGCGGAACCTGGTGAACGCCGAAGAGGAGACCCGGCACCGCTACGCGGCCGACGTCCACAGCGCCATCACCGTGTCGGCCCCGATGGCCGGCTACGCCGCCGATCTGGGGATCACCCGCACCGCGGTCATCCCCAACGGTTCGGATCCCGACCGCTTCCATCCGGACAAGGCCGCTCGTGAGCCGGCGGTGCCGGGTGGGTTCACCGTCGTCTACGCGGGCAACTCGCAGTGGCCGTGGCAGGGGTTCGGGTTGCTGGCGGAAACGGCCCGCCTGGCTGCCGCCGACGGCGCCCCGGTCCGTTTCGTCGTGCTGGACAACTCGCCACACCCACCCGCGGACAGTCTCGGCTCCAACGTCGACGTGCACCAGCGCGTCGACTACGACGACGCCCCGGCGTACCTGGCATCGGCCGACCTGGCGCTGTGCCTCTACCACGACTTCCACTGGCTGGAGCACGGCTTCCACCTTTCGCCGCTGAAGCTGTTCGACTACATGGCGTCGGGGACTGCGGTGATCGGATCCCGCCTCGGCCAAATCATCGAAGTCGTCACCGACGGGGCCGACGGCTGGCTCACCGACAACGATCCTGCCGACATCTATGCCTTGATCCGCAGGGGAACGCGGGACCCCGAGCAGGTGACGGAGATGGGCCGCGCCGCCCGGCGCAAGGTCCTCGACGGGCACACCTGGGCCCATGTTGCCGCCGCCACCGAGGAGATACTCACCGCCGCTGTCGCCGGCTGATATTCCCAATGCTGGGGGCCCGCCACACCCGGCGAGCCCCCAGCCGTTGTGGGGCCTCAGCCGATCTCTTCCACCGTCCCGTAGGCGGTCGGCACGAAGATGGCGGTGATGGTCACGTCGTCGATCTCGATCTCCCCGGAGATTTCGTTGGCCACCAGGTAGAAGGTGTGCGCCCCGGCGCTCACCGGAAAGGCACGCTGCACCGAGGCCACGATGGTGTACGTCCCCGGGGTGGCGTTGGCGTCAAACACGTAGTTCTTGGTGTTATTGGTGTCGACCAGCGCAGCCGAGGTGTCGGACACGTCGATGGTGGCATGGTCCTGCACCGTGGAAGCATGGATCGCCTTGACCTGCATGGAGGCCATCACGATCACATAGCCGGATGAGGGTGCCGTCACACTCACCGTGTCGATGTTCTCGTAGGTCCCTGGCCCGGCCGATACCGCGACCGCCGCGATGCGGGTGTTCTGCGCCACCC
>CAZIEQ010000227.1:0-4212 GCA_964538725.1 uncultured Acidimicrobiia bacterium
ATGCAGCCCGAGGAATGGGCAGCCAAGGACCTGCAGCCCGCCTTCGGCTCGTACGCCGAGTTGAAACACGACACCATCCTGTACGCCAAACAGTCGTTTGCCGCCGAAGGAGAGTTCCCCCCGGCGCGTTTCCAGCCGCGGCATTGGGTGGAGCCAGATCCGGTGGCCTTCAGGCGAATGAGCGCGGCGCTCGGCATGTTGGGTGACGGGCTCGCCGCCAGGAACCTGCTCGATGCCTCCAACCGCGAGCTGCTGGGCGCAATGGCGACGATGATCGACCGTTTCGGCCGGATTGCCGCCGATGAGCTGGCCGGAGCTCCGATATCCGGCGCGGACAACGACTGGCTGGCTGCCATCGGTCCACAGTTGGAGGCGCTGTGGGTGCAGGCCTCCGATTGGGACCCCGACCTGCAGATGCCGTCGTCGGGTGAGGAGGAGGAGGCGGCGATCGTCGCCGATATCGCCCGCACCACCGGGTACTACCTGGAGATCGGAACCGGCCACATCGACACCATCTATGTGCTGGTCCCCAACGACGACGGCCAGTTTCAGGTGGCCAAAGGCGGGGTCTACTCCTACTACGAGTTCTGGCAACCCGCAGACCAGGGGCGGCTCACCGACGAGGAATGGCGCCGCATGCTGCGCGAAGGATCCCAACCGGACCGGCCCGCATGGCAGGCAGTGCTGTTTCCCGCCGCCGTGGAACCGTCTGTGCAGTGCGCCGCCCTCGCCGCCGCCGGCGCCTCCTACAGCGACGTCGTTGCCGAGTTCGTGTTGGCTGGACGTCCCGCCGACATGGACCGCAACGGGGACGGGGAGCCGTGCGAGGAGCTGTTCCCTGAAGCCGCCGAGCTGTTCGACACGGTCCGCTACGGTGTCGAGTCCGGCCTGTATTGCAGGGATTTGGAGCCGCTCGGACACAGCTTCCTCCAGGCCGTTGCCTACTGGCTGGTGGAAGGCGCCCCCAATCGTATGGATGCCGACCGCAACGGCATCCCCTGCGAAACCGTCTATCCGGCCGATGAGATCGACCGGCTCCTCGGCCGTTAGCCACCGTCGGCAGGGGACGTTGCCGGCCGCTCAACAGTCGTCGCACCGACAATGGGACCGCAGGGTAGAAGCACAGCCGGTTATTCGACGTGAAGGAGGCTCTTCGATGACTGATACCGCCTCTCAACAGGCCGCAACACCACTGGCTGGGCGCTGTAGCGACTGCGCCGGGCGTCTAATCGCCACTCAGGTGGAGCCGCAGCTGTACGTCAGGAGGCGCGGTTCCACCAGCGGAGACACCTGGTCCACCACGCAGCTGGAAGCGTGGACCTGTCTCGGCTGCGGGCGCACCGATCTCTACGCCGCCGAGCCCGCCGGGCTGGCAGGCTGATCCCAGCCGACACGAAACTGCCGGGCGTGGCATAGTTCCCGTCATGCTTCAGGTGCGCCGTGCCGGGACGGTGACTGCCCGGATTGCCATGATCCAGTTCGACTGGGACCGGCCCGAGATCAAGGCCATTTTCGAAGATCTCGACGTGCCCCCCAATTACGGCTATTTCCTGCTGCGAGCCGCCCCGCTGGGTCACTGCAACCCGCAGCTCATCGGGTCTGCGATGGCGTTCTTCCCCCCGCAGATGGTGGCCAAAATCGTGGAGAGGCTTTGGGAGCGGGCAGGGCCCCAGGAAGCAATGGAGATCGGCGTGCGCCAGATGAGCGTCGCCGCCCAGGCGGTTTTGGGTGACGGTGACGGCGTCACCGAGCTCGCCGAGCTGTACGACGAAGTACTTGCCAGGCTCGACACTTCGGGGAGAATCTTGTCGTCGGCGTGGCGGACCGTTCCCTGGCCCGACCGCCCGGCATGTCAGCTCCTGGGCGCCGCCACCACATTGCGGGAATACCGTGGCGATGGGCACATCGCCGCGGTGGCTGCCAGCGGGGTGAGCCCGCTGCAGGCCCGCATCCTGTCGGCCGCCACCGCCGGCGTCGATCCGGAGGCCAAGGCAGCCTCGTTCGGCTGGAAGGAACCCCAGATCGAAGAAGCGATGGCAGGCCTCCGCGAGATGGGCGTCATCGACGGTGCGGAAGCCACCGTCAGCGGAAGGGAGCTGTGGGAGGACATTGAAGAGCTCACCGACCGCCTGGCCGCTCCCGCATGGGAGCCGCTCGGCGAAGACCTGAAGCGCCTCGTCGCCCTGGGGGAGGAAGTGTTGCAAGCTGCCGAGGTTCCGGCGGCTACCGGACGGTGATACGGGGCCAGGCGTGAGGAGGGGACGGCCACCGAGCCGTTCCCTCCTCGACGTCGAGTATGGATCAGGGGACCGCCGGGGTGAGTTCCTCAACGATGCTTCCCAGCACTTCGTCGACGACAAAACCGAAGTCTTCCAATGCCAGGTCGTCTGCCAACTCCAACCCGGGCAGCAGATCGTCGATCCACTCGCCCAGGTTTCCCTCGATGGGGAACTGGTCGAAGAGGCTTTCCTCGATGGGGAAGTCGTCGGAGATGACGTCGGGTGGGAACGGTCGGTCGAAGAAGCCGAAGCCGGCGAACCCGGTCGTGTCGAGGTCGCTGAGGACGTTGCCCTGCACCCCTATCTCGGAGAGGGTGTAGAGGACGTCCCCGGCGACGAGTGAGCGCCGGATGGGCGGTGTCCACGGCATCGGCTCACCGGTGTCTACCGAGTCGCCGAGCTCGGGGGTGTGCAGCACCCGGCCCACCTCTTCGATCCCGTCGTCGCTGATGCGCAGCACCAGCGCCCCGGCGAAGAAGTCCTCTTTGTCGGTTGCCTCATCCCACGACCATTTCTGGATGGGGATGACAACCAGGTCGCCCCACTGCAGAAACGCCCGGTGGTCGTATTCCACGTCGGAATAGGCGTCGGACAGGGTGAACTGGTGGAGCCGTTTCGGGTTGTCGGGATCGGATACGTCGAACACCGAGACCTGGGTGCCCAGCGTGCGCCCTTCTTCGGTGGCGTCCTGGCCGACGCCGAGCAGCAGGCCATCGCCCAGAGGATGCAGATACGCCGAATAGCCGAGGATCTTCAGATCGCCGGCCACCGTCGGATTGGCAGGATTCGACAGGTCGATCACATACAACGGATCGGTCTGACGGAAAGTCACCACATAGCCGAGGTCGCCGAACATTCGCACTGCGAAGATCTGCTCACCGTTGCCAAGCCCGTCGACCCGGCCAACCTCATCAAGTACTCCGTTTTCGGGTTTGAGGACGGTCACCATGCTCTCCGACGTGCCGCCGCCGTTGTCCCACCAGGTGGGACGGGTGGTCGATGCCACCCGCAGGTAGCCCTCATGTTCGGACATGGCGAACTGGTTCAACAGGAAGCCGGTGACCTCACCCGACGCCACGTAGGTGGCCTGGGAAGGATCGGTGATGTCGAACTGGTGGATCTGGGTGGTGATGCCCACCGTGTCACTGTCGTCGGCCTCTTCCCAGTCGACCCATCTCTGGGTGGCGACATAAAGCGAATCGGTGGATGCGTACACGGTTTCCCCACCGGCGAGGACGCCTACCGCGTCTGCCACGTTCAGCGACCCTTCAGCGTCGATGGTGAGCACAGACAGCATCTGCAAGCCGGAGAACTCCGGCGGAAAGTGCGCCTTGTCGCAGGGCAGCAGGGCGCCTTCGGTGATGGTGTCACCGTCTGCATCCTCGAGTACGTAGTAGGGGACCCAGTTCTCCACTGTGGAGTCCTTGATGACCTGACGGTTGTCGTCGGTGGCCTCCCGTTCAGCTTTCAAGCCGCCACCTTTGGGGAAAGTGAACTCGAGACCGGTGGGGCCGGAGGAAAGGACGACACGGATGCTGCCGTCCACCATGCGGGCGCTCAGGTAACGGCCGTCGAGCAGCAGACGATGCACCTTGTGCAGCCCGTCGTCGGACATCGCGTATTCGGTGATGGTGACGATAGGGGTGTCGTAGGAAGGTGCGAAGTCGGGCAGGACACGCCGCGGCTGGGGGCGGACCTGGTAGCTGGAGGTGGTGCCCATGACAAACACCCGGTCTCCGAAGAGGAACATCTCCTGTGCCCAGTAGCCGTCGAGAGCCACCGAGTCGACGAGCACAGGGGAGTCGCCGCTGATATCGATGAGATGCAGTGCGCCGTTGCCGACAGCGACGATGCGGGTGCCGTCGGTCTTCCAGATGTCAGCTTCGTCGACGCCGATCTCCTGCACGTTGGTTGTCGAATAGTCGACCCCGGC
>CAZIEQ010000228.1:0-4187 GCA_964538725.1 uncultured Acidimicrobiia bacterium
CGCATCACACGCGCCGCGGGCCGCTGATGTCGCGCGAGATCTCGTCCGACGCCACCACGACCACCTGGGCGGCGACGTCTGCGGGCCGGCCCAGCTTCTTAAGCGCCATCGTCGCCGTCACCCGCGAAACGTGGTCGGCGTCGACACGTTCCCCGATCATGGGGGTCAACGTCCACCCGGGGGCGACGGCGTTTACCCGCACTCCGGGGCCGATGCGGGCCGCCTCGTTCTTGGCGCTCAACAGAAGCCCGGTGATGATGCCGCCCTTGGCGGCCGCGTAGTCGGCGTGGCCGGCCTCGCCGAAGATACCCGCAGTCGACCCGACCATTACGAGGGCACCGCTGCCGGTGCCGGCAGCATGGGCGAGAAAAGCACGGGCGGTGAGAAAGGTGGCGGTCAGGTTGGAGGCGATGGTTGCGTTCCACCGCTCCAAGCCGAGGTTCCACAGCGGCCGGTCATCCGCCGGCCACGCCCCGGCGTTGGCCACACAGACATCGAGCCTGCCCACAGCGGCCACCGCGGCGGGAACGAGCGCCGCAGCTTCGTCCTCGACCGTCAGATCGGCAGCCAGGGCGACGCCGCCAACCTCTGCGGCGAGTTCCCCGGCTGCGGCGGCGGACCTGCGGTAGTGGACGACGACCGAGGCCCCCTCGGCGGCGAATGCCCGTACCACCGCGGATCCGATTCCGCCGGCACCGCCGGTCACCAGGACGCCCTTGCCGCTCAGTCCGGTCTGCAATGCTCCTCCTCGTTTCCAGACTCCGGCAACTGTATGCCGGCACGTTGGGAGCCGCTCAGGCGGGTGCCGCGGCCCGGGCCCTGCGGCCGGTGACAAAGCTCACGATGCGGCGAATCGCATCGGTGGCCACCGCGTCGTCGTAGCTGTCGTCCCCAACGTCGAGGAAACCGGCGGCGGCATTCTGATACACGACCAGCTCGGCTCGAGGATATACCTCGCGTAGGCGCTGCAACGCCCCGTCGGTGAGTTCGGGGGCGTCCCTCACCATGAGGCCCAGCAGGGGAACGGCACACCGCGGTGGGTCTTCTCCGCCGAACCGGGGACTGACCACGACTGCTGCTGCCGCGCCTTCTGCGGCGGCAATCGCCGCCTCCGCTCCCGCCCCGATGCCGGCAACGACGACCCGATCCGGATGTGACCATTTGGTTCCCGGCCGCCGCAGATAGGCCCTGGCGTCGCGCAGCAGCCGCAGGCCGTCGTTCCCCGGCGTGATCACAGGGGCCACTACGGCGACACCGTGACGGGCGATGCGCCTGCACACGTCCTTGATCCCCGATGTGAGACCGGATCCGTCGGCGGCGAGCGCCAAAGAGGGATATGCACCGCCGAGGTCGGGTCTCGCCAGGTAGCCGGTGTGGACTCGCGGACCAGCAGGCACGGCAATGGTGCCGTAGAGGATGGGATGGGTTCCTTCGTGAGGGAGCACGCTCATATGAAGTCGGGTCGGCGGGCGGTCAGCGTAGCCGCCCCATGAGGTGCACCTCGCCGCTGTGCAACCGAACCTCGCCGGATGGGGTCGCGACAATCAGTGCCCCGTCGTCGGCGATGTCGATCGCCCGGCCGCTGCCGGGGGCGGGACCACCCGTCCAGATGATCCGAGACCCCAAAGTGACGCAGGCAGACCTGTATGCGGCCCTTCCCCACGACTGCGGAGACCCGTCCAGGATGGCCAGCAAGGTGCCGGCCCACCCGGCGGCGACGGTCGAGGAGGCAGCCTCCCCGGGATCGGCGTCGTAGATCGCAGAAGCACCGTCCGGTGGCTCAGGCCACCACAAGTTCAACCCCAAACCCACGATGACGCTGTCGCCGTCGGCTTCGCTGAGGAGCCCCCCGACCTTGCCGCCGGCAGTCATCAGATCGTTGGGCCACTTCAGCCCGACTTCGCTCGCCAGAGTGGAGCGGGCAGCCAGCCCTGCTGCCAGCGGTATCAGCGACCACAGCTGCCGAGGCCATGACGGACGCAACGCCAGCGAGGCGAACACCGCCCGCTCCGCCTGCCACCATCGGCGGCCGCTGCGGCCTCGCCCCTTGTGCTGGCGGTCGGCGGCCACCAGCACAGGAAGATCTCCCAGCCGTCTCCGGGCCTCATCCTGTGTGCTGGTGGCCGAGGCCAGGTGCACGTACTCGTAAGGTGTAGCCATCGCGGGGTGCGCCGAGTCCAAGAGTGGTATCCCGACGAGGCTAACGGGGACTGGTTTGACCACCGAGGAGCGCAACGAAAAACTGCGTCAGCTGCGCGAAGCGGCGCTGCACGCCGGTTCCCAGCGCGCCGTGGACCGCCAGCACGATCGGGGAAAGCTCACCGCCCGGGAGCGCATCGAGGTGTTGCTCGACAAAGGGTCGTTCACCGAGACCGACATGTTCGTCCAGCATCGCAACGACGCGTTTGGAACCGGCGACAACCGACCCCTCGGGGATGCCGTCGTCACCGGATACGGCATGGTGGACGGACGCACCGTTTTCGTGTTCGCCGAAGACTTCACGGTGTTCGGCGGCAGCCTCGGCGAGGTCGTCTCCGAGAAGATCTGCAAGCTGATGGATCTGGCCATCCAAGTGGGAGCCCCCGTCATCGGGCTGAAGGACTCGGGCGGAGCCCGCATCCAGGAGGGAGTGGTGTCCCTCGACGGATACGGCAAGATCTTCCGTCGCAACGTCGCCGCATCGGGGGTGATACCTCAGATCTCGATCATCATGGGCCCGTGCGCCGGGGGGGCCGTCTACTCGCCTGCGATGACCGACTTCGTCTATCAGATCCACGAGACGTCGCACCTGTTCATCACCGGTCCCGATGTCATCAAGGCTGTCACCGGTGAAGATGTCACCTTTGAGGACCTCGGCGGCGCCCATGCCCACGCCGCCAAGTCGGGTGTCACCCACTTCGTCGCAGAAGACGGACGCGCCGGCCTCGAAGAGGTGCGCTATCTGCTCTCGTTCCTCCCGCAGAACAACATGGAAATGCCCCCTTACTTCACTCCGCTCGACCAGTCCGACCGCGCCCCCGAAGAGCTCACCACCATCGTCCCCGACTCGCCGAACCAGCCATACGACATGAAAGAAGTGATCCACCACATAGTCGATGACGGCGAGTTCTACGAAGTGCAGGAGCACTTCGGCCGCAACATCGTGATCGGATTCGCCCGCCTCGACGGCTACTCGGTGGGCATCGTCGGCAACCAGCCGATGGAGCTTGCAGGCACCCTCGACATCGACGCCTCGATCAAGGGAGCACGGTTCGTCCGGTTCTGCGACGCCTTCAACATCCCTCTGGTCACCTTCGTAGACGTCCCCGGGTTCCTTCCCGGCGTCGATCAGGAACATGCGGGGATCATCCGCCACGGCGCCAAGCTGCTGTACGCCTACTGCGAGGCGACCGTACCCAGGGTGACGGTGATCACCCGCAAGTCCTACGGAGGGGCCTTTCTGGTGATGAACAGCAGGGCGGTGGGTGCCGACATGGTGTATGCATGGCCGTCGGCGCAGATTGCCGTGATGGGGGCCCAGGGGGCGGTGAACATCATCCACCGCAGGGAGATCGCCGCAGCCGAGGATCCCGACAGCACTCGTGACGAGCTGATCGCCGACTACGAAGAGCAGCTCAACAACCCATACATCTCGGCGCAGCGGGGCTACGTTGACGAGGTGATCGAACCGCGGGAAACCAGGGTGCGCCTCATCGGTGCCCTGGAGATGCTGCGCAGCAAACGACCGTCGTCGTCGCCTCGTAAGCACGGGAACATTCCGTTGTGACTCGGGAGTGCCGGTGACCGCGGCCGGCGACTTCCTAGCATCCCCGGCATGCAGTCTCTGCTGATCGCCAACCGCGGCGAGATCGCGGTGCGTGTCATCCGGGCGGCCCAGGAGCGCGGACTTCGCACCATTGCCGTCTACTCGGAGCTCGACCGCGACGCCCTGCACGTCACGATGGCCGACGAGGCGTGGAACATCGGCGGTGCTCCCGCTGCCGAGTCCTATCTGAACATCGACCACATCATGAGGGTCGCCGGCGATGCGGGGGCCGATGCGGTGCATCCGGGTTATGGCTTCCTCGCGGAGAACGCGGTTTTCGCCCGTACCGTCGAGGAGGCAGGGCTCGTCTGGGGGGGGCCCCCCGCCGACGCCAGCGTCGGTATGGGGGACAATGTACGTGAGCGGCACCGCGAGTGCGTCC
>CAZIEQ010000229.1:0-4159 GCA_964538725.1 uncultured Acidimicrobiia bacterium
GTGACCGAGAAGATGGAGCCGCGGCCAGCCCCACCTCCTCCGCCGGAGGGGGTCACCCCGACGCCTCGACCGCGGCCGCGTGTGATTGGATGCCGGCTACCGCCGCGGCGACATCATCAGCGACCTCGTCTGGCATGTGGCTCCACATGGGAAGGGTGACGACGCCGTCTCCAAGGCGCTCGGTGACCGGCAGGGCCGGAGTCTCTACATCGCCATAAGCCCGCTGGAGGTGTACCGGGGGTGAGTAATAACGCCGCGTCGGAATCCCTTCGGCGTCCAGGGCGGCCGTCACGGCGTCCCGGCTGCAACCGAATTCGGCGGCGTCGATGAATACGGTGAAGTCCTTGTACGAGCTGCGGGCTCCTTCGGGAACCTGCTGGAAATCCACCCCGGGGACGCTCCGCAACACAGCGCGATATCTGTCGGCGATGCGGTTGCGGCGACGCACGCGTTCTTCCAGGTGGTCGAGTGCTCCCAGGGCCAGCACGGCGTGCAGCTCCGACATGCGGGCGTTGAGACCGGCGAACAACGTGTCGTAGTCACCCGGGTTGCCGTAGTTGCGCGCCACGCGAAGGCGAGCTGCAAGGTCTGCGTCGTCGGTGGTGACGAGGCCCCCTTCGGCGCCCCCCAACACTTTGGTTGGGGTGAGGCTGAAGACCTCGGCCTCACCGAACCTGCCCACCGGAGTCAGCCCGTCGTTGGACTGGACGAGGGTTCCCCCACCGTGAGCGGCGTCGAAGACCAGTTTCGCCCCGCGCTCGGTTGCCGTCGCGGCGAGACCCTCCACATCGCACGGCATGCCGGAGACGTGAACTCCGATGATCAGCGCAGGGTCGCCGCTCACATCTCTGGGGCGCAGACACCAGGTATCGGGATCACAGTCACCGAAGATGAGCGGCAGGCCGTTCCAACGGACAGCATGGGCTGTTGCGCTGAAGGTGAACGAAGGCACCAACACCGGCCCACCCGGGTCGAGTGCCTGCACGACGAGCATCAGGCCGATCGTGTTGGACGACACGGCCACGGCGTGCCCCACCCCGAACGCGTCGGTCACCCTCTCCTCGAGGCGGCGAACGAAACGCCCGTCGGTCAACTGGCCGGATTCCATGACGGTTCGCATGTCGGCGAGCATCCCGTCGATGCCGTCGATGGTTGGGTAGGCGAACCGGACCGGTTCGGCAAACATGGGTTTACCGCCGATGAGGGCGGGGCGACGACTCATATGGCCACCATCGCGGTGTGCTCGGACTCCAATTGCTCATCCGATCCCTTCGCCAAGGGCGATTTGAGGCGCGTCCATCCCAATCCGATGAGGACCGCCAGGACGAAAGGCAACACCTGAGATCGCTGTCTTGCCAGGATGCCCAGGTTGAAGATCGAGGAGAAAGCGACGATGAACGCCCCCGAGAACCCGATTGCTAATAACAGGTAGGGATAGCGGCGCACATAGCGCAGATTGCGCAGCATCGTGGGGAAGCGCAGCAACACCAAGAACAGAAGCGCCGCACCCTCCAAAGAGCTGAGGAAGGTGGGGGCGTCGGCCGCCTCATATGGCAGCGGCCGGAACAACACGCGGAGAGTGGCCTCGGGAATGTCGATGGGGCTCGAAACCGGCGACCCGGAGACGGCAGAACCACCTTGGGCGGTGCGCCGCTCCGTCTCGCCGAGGAAGTCCTCCAACGTCTGCACGTCCTGCCCGAAGCCGAGGGATTTGGCGGCTACAGATCCCAGCGCAAACAGGGCGATGACAGCAGCCGCGGTGACCACCAGGCGGCCGAATGCTCCGGTGGAGCGGGCGGAACGTTTCCACAGGATGAAACCGAGGACGACGCCAGCCGCCATCATGGTCGCCACATGGGCCCGCACACCGGTAGCGAGCGCCAGGCCTCCGGCAATGAGAGGCAGGCCGCGGGCGTAGCTTCCGCCGTAGACGATGGCGGCTCCCAGCGCAGCCGCCCCCAGGGCGAGCACCATGAGAGCGTCCTTGCCGATGGCGGTCGGCCAGAAGACCAGGCTGGGGAGAAAGAACACCGCCAGCGCGTACGGCTTGTGCAAGCGGCTCGGCGTGGACCGGCGAAACGCCAGGTAGAAGAACACCACGCCGGCAAACGACAGGAAGCCGAAGATGAGGAACCCGCCCATCATCGTCGGCACTCCGGGAGCGTAGAGAAGGCTGGTCACAATCTCGGTGAACCTGGTCCCGGCACTACGGCCGATGGTCACCGGCACTTGTAGGTCACGCCAGAAATGTGCCAGCTCTCCTCCGGCCTCGTGGTAGCTGAAGGCGTCGCCGGTCCGGTAGATGACGGTCACGGCGTAATAGCGGGCGAGGATCCCGGCCACCTTCACCAGGAACGCGACCTGCAGCATCGCGGGAAACCACGCCCGGTCGGAGTCGACGGCGAGCCGCTGGCCGACGACGGTAACCACCAGGAAACCAATGGCGGCAAACACGACGACGCCGGCGGTGACGTGGCCTGCGGCGATGGAGGCCACGAAGACCACCACACCGACCAGGGTCACCAGCCAGAGCAGCGGCTCGCTTCTCACAGCAGCTCCAGATCGCCGAGGGCCAGATCCCATGAGTCGATGCTGGTCACGTCGAGCGGCAGCGGTCGCAACGGGTATGCGACCAGATGCAGGGCATGCCTGCCGGGCACTCCTAGCAGGCCGCAGCGACGGGCCGCCCGCCGTTCCGGAGAGCCGTTGGAAAACCAGGCAACCGTGTAGTCGGCCCGGCTGGAATGGACCGCTTTGCGTATGGCCCCAAGCGCGCCGGCACCGAGCGCATCCGAGAGCACCAGTTCCCGGCGGCCGTTGCGCTCGTTGGGGCGAACCACCGCCAGCCCGTCGGACGTGCGGAACTCGTAGTAGCGCGCCGTCGGATGCCCGCAGAATCGCCACATCAGGTAGTTGTCATCCCGCGGGGTGCGCAGGCCCCGGGGATGACGATCCTCGGGTGCGGGGATACCGACGGGATGTGGCGCCTCAAGCAGCTCTGCCCCAACGACAGAACCGGTAACGGACCGCGATCCCCTTCGCAGCCACCGCAGCCCGTGGGGCCTCACCATCACCCCTACCGGCCCCACGTTGGACCATCCCATGCTCAAATAGCCGGGGCGCGACCGCTCGTTGGGAGTGTTGAAAACCAGATCCACGCCGTCGGCGCGCGCCATGTCCACGGCATGCACCGTGAGCCGCCGGAAGATGCCGCGGCGGTGATACGCCGGGTCGGTGGCCGTGTCGACGGCACGCACGCAGCGCAGCCGCTGACCTGTAGGTGTCAGCAATTCCCAACGCATGAACGCCCGCAGTCCCACCACTCGTCCCTCGACCTCGGCAACCAGGAGAAGGGAACGACCGAAAGGATTCTGGAAGTGTTTCCAGGCGAACAGCTCCCCGGTTCGCTGCAGCAGTGGCGTCTCGCCCAGCGCGCCGCGCATCACTGCAAGCACGCCCGAAATGTCGTCGTCGCGAAAGGGACGGATGCGAATGGTCTCAGTCATCGAGGACTTCACGGTAAACGGCCTCCGTGGCGGTCACCATGGCTTGCAGGCTGAACTCCGTCGCCACCAGCCGCCGGGCGTCTTTCGCCAGGCGCTCGGCCAGTGCCGGAGATGCCAGCACTCGCTGGACTCCTTTTGCCAGAGCTTGGGGATCGCGCGGCTCCACCAGGATTCCGGTTTCACCGTCGCGTACTACCGACGGCACCCCACCGGCGCGGGTAGCGACGACGGGTGTGCCCAGCGTCATCGCCTCCAACACCACAACGGGCAGGCCTTCGACGTCGGAAGGATTGACGAACACATCGGCGGCGGCGATGAAAGCAAGCGCATCGAGCCGCCTGCCGAGAAACTGCAGGCTGTCGGCCACTCCGGCCTCCCGGGCACGTCCACGAACCCGATCCAGGTCTCCCGGGTGCTTCTCCACACCCATCGATACGATCTTCGCCGCCGACCCACCGGCAGCGAGGACGGCGGCCGCAGCGACCAGGTTGTCATGGCCCTTCCCGGGACGAATGTTGCCGACATGGACCACCAGGGAATCCTCCTCGCCGAGATCGAGCTCGGTTCGCACCCGCTGCACCTCCTCCTGAGTGACTGAGCACGCCACGCCGTTGGGTATCACCCGGACAGGTTTCCCCGGATAGCCGGCCACG
>CAZIEQ010000230.1:0-4149 GCA_964538725.1 uncultured Acidimicrobiia bacterium
GGAGGTGATGACCCGGCTTGCTGCTGCGGACACGGCGGCTGTGATCGTCGGCGGGTCGGGTCTGCATCTGCGCGCTCTCGTTGATCCGCTCGAGTTCCCTCCGACCGACGCGGATCTGCGTCGCCGGGTGGAACGCCTCGAGCCGGCGGCCGCAGTTGCCAGGCTGCTGGCGGCGGATCCCGCGGCGGCGGAACATGTCGATTTGGCCAATCACCGCAGAGTGGTGCGGGCGCTCGAAGTGTGGCAACTGACGGGACAGACGCCGTCGGCGCGGGCCTGTTCCGACGCGGCGCGGGAGGTGCGCGGGTTCCGAGCGCGGGTTCCGTTCGTCGGCGTGGCTTTCGACCCGGGAGACGTCTTGCCGGGCCGGGTGGCGGCTCGGTGTGACCGCATGCTGGAGGAGGGGCTCATCGACGAGGTCATCCGGCTTCGCCCCCGCCTCGGGCCGACGGCTCGTCAGGCGGTTGGCTACAAGGAGGTGCTGGCCCATTTAGAACGTGGGTCCTCGGTTGAGGCCATCCGCCGGGCGATTATCGACGCCACCACTTCTCTTGCCCGCCGCCAGCGCACTTTCTTTCGTAAGGATCCCCGGCTGCGGTGGCTACCGTGGCTCGCCGATCCCCGCAGGAGGCTGGACGCCGTGTGTGCGGTGGTGGAGGAGGCTGCATCGTGAGGTTCGTCAAGATGGAGGGCTTGGGCAACGACTTCGTCGTTGTTGACGGGCCCTTCGCGCCGACTGCGGACCAGGTGGCGTCGTGGTGTGACCGGCACCGCGGCATCGGCGCCGATGGCGTCCTGGTGGTGACTGCAGGGGACCCGATCAGCATGGAGTATTGGAACGCCGACGGCTCCCCTGCGGAGATGTGCGGCAACGGGCTGCGGTGTGTCGCCCGCTACGCCCGCATGCGCGGTGATGCGGATCGGGATGAGTTCGATGTGGCTACACCGGTGGGGATCCGCTCGGTGGGGGTGTCTGCGGACTCGGTGCGGGTTTCGCTTGGGAGGGTCTGGGTCGCCGCAGCTACGGAGACTGCCGCCGGGGTCGAGCTGCGGCGGGTGGAGGTAGGCAACCCGCATGCTGTGGTGCTGGTCGATGATCTGGAGTCGACCGCCGTCGAGGCTCTCGGACCTGTCATCTCAACTGATGCGCGGTTTCTCTCCGGCGTCAATGTCGGCTTTGCCGCTGTCACCGACAGGACCCGGCTTCGACTCCGGGTGTGGGAGCGGGGCGTGGGAGAAACTCTCGCCTGTGGCACCGGGGCGGCGGCGGCAGCAGCGGCGGCGAGTGCTGCAGGATTGACGGATTCGGTGGTGACGGTGACTCTTTCCGGCGGCGACCTGTCGGTCGAAATCAGCAGTGACGGCGCCTGGATCGATGGTCCGGCCCGTGTCGTCTACGAGGGAACCATCGGCTAAGGAATCGACCGCAGAACAGCGACGACCCTCCCCAGGATCTCTACCCCTTCGGTGAATACCATGGGGGCATAGTCAGGGTTCTCCGATCGGAGCACGACTCGCCCGTCGCGCCGGTGCAGTCGCTTCACCGTGGCTTCCTCACCGTGGATGAGAGCGGCCACGATGGTGCCGTCGTCGGCATGGGGCTGGCGGCGTACCACCACATAGTCTCCGTCGAAGATTCCGACATCGATCATCGAGTCTCCCCGCACTGCCAGCATGAACACCGGATCGTTGCCGACGAACTCGGTGGGCAGCGGGTAGATCTCCTGTATGTCCTCCTCGGCCAGAATGGGGGAGCCGGCGGCGATCCGGCCTACCAGTGGCACGTCTCGCACCGCGGCGCGCCGCAGGTCGGATGAGTCGTCGGCGACGACTTCGATGGCTCTCGGTTTGGAAGGGTCACGCCGCAGGTGACCGGCCGCGACCAGCGTGGACAGGTGGCTGTGCACAGTCGAAGGTGACGACAGGCCTACGGCGTTTCCGATCTCGCGTACCGAGGGTGGATAACCGCGGGCGGCGACGGTGCTGCGGATGTAGTCGAGGATCTGACGCTGCCGGGTGCTGATGGTCATGTTTCCTCTCTGCTGATGGGACGACATTACCGCTTCAGAAACCCAGAACCAAACATATGTTCGACTTGACTGGGGAACATATGTTCGATACTGTGGCCCTGTGATCGAACACACGTTCGTCGGAGCTGATAGAGAACCTGTCACAGCCGTTTCGTACGGTTCTGAGGTCTGGTCGGCGAAGCTGACTGGCGTGAGGCGAGAGGAGTACGAGCCGATGTCGACCCGCAGCCTGCGACGGCTTCTGGTTCTCCTCGTGGCGGCGGTCGCCATTCTCGTGCTCCTCATTGCCTCCAACGTGGAAGCCGGTGCTGGACCCGGAGCGGTGGGGTTAGTCCGGGTCTACACCGGCGACACGTTGTGGGACATCGCCGGCACAGTCACCCCTTCCGATGAGGACGTTCGGGCCACCGTCTACGAGATCAAGGAAATGAACGGTCTCGACGGGGCACAGATCCTGCCGGGGATGGTGTTGAAGGTGCCTGTGGACGGCTGACCTAGCGAAGGAGCGGGTCTCGGCTCCACGAGCGTCCCGTCAGCAGCCCCAGAGCATCTGTGGCCCGACCCGAGCGCAGGGCAATGGCTGTCAGGACGGCAAGAGATGTTGTCATTGCAGCCTGAGGAGGCGACCACTCCAACCCGGCGGCGGCCGCTATGTCGAGACCGTGGACGGTGAGTTCGACTGTTCGTGTGGGCAGATAGTCGATCAGCCTGATGCCGCCGAAGGGGGTTGCCAGCAGCCGGTCGGGACTGCTGGCGGACAGGAACCTTTCGGCCGGTTCCATCGTGTCGATCCAGGCGCGGCGGATGTCTTGGCGATGGGCTTCGTCTCGGCCGCGAGCGGCTACCGCCTTGTCGGCGCCGTCGGGATCTTGGAGGCGCCATTGCAGGTAGGCGAGGTAGTAGGCGGCAGCGTCTCCAAGGTCGATTGACGCCGGGGAAGGTTGGCTGCCGTAGTGGAGGGGAGTGCCCACCGCCCGCAGTGTGTGTGCCGCCAGCTCGGCGATGGTCCAGGTGCCCAGTCCGGGGCCTTCGAGGTCGGGTATCTCGTTCACCATGTTGGCGACCGCCCGTGCCGTGTCGAGGAATGTGCCCCGGGTGCGGTCCCAGCCGCGGCGAGAGTCACGGTTCATCCGGTAGCCTCGGCGGTCAAGATGCGATGTCCCGCATGTAGCGCCGACGATACCCGGGTGGTGGATTCCCGCCCCGCGGCAGATGGGGCCGCGGTGCGGCGCCGCCGCGGCTGTGAACGCTGCGGCTTTCGCTTCACCACCTATGAGCGTATGGAGATAGCCGCCGCGGTGCGGAAGCGAGATGGCAGCCTGCAACCGTTCGATGCGGAGAAGGCGCGGCGGGGAATCGAACGGGCGCTGGCTGATCGACCTCTCCCCCGGGGGGTTGTCGACGAGCTGGTGCGTCGCGTCGAGGCCACGGCAGCCGCCGCTAAGGGTGAGGTGGCTTCCGATGATCTGGCCCATGTGATCCTTGCGGGCCTGCGGGACATCGATGAGGTGGCGTATCTGCGCTTCGCATCGGTGTACAAGGACTTTCAGGGCGTTCGCGACTTCGAACGGGAAGTCGCTGCACTCGAGGACCGTTGAGCGTCGACGTCGCCGTTCTTCGTCTCGACACCGAGATGCCTTTGCCGGCGACCGCCCATCCCGGCGATGCCGGAATGGATCTGAGAGCCCGGGAGGGGGTCCGCCTCCCACCGGGCCGGCGCGCTGTGGTACCGACCGGTATTGCGGTAGCTATTGCAGATGGCCATGCCGGCATGGTGCTGCCTCGCAGCGGCCTCGCCGCCCGCCACGGCCTCGGTCTGGTGAACGCTCCCGGCCTCATCGACAGTGGCTATCGGGGGGAAGTGGCCGTGGTACTGATCAACCACGGGAGTGAAACCGTCGAGGTGGAGAGGGGCGATCGTGTTGCCCAGCTCGTCGTGGTGGCGGTGCCTGATGTCTTGATCCGAGAGGTATCGGAGCTTCCTCAGTCCCAGCGAGGCAGCGGAGGATTCGGTTCCACCGGCCACGAGTGACCTGACAGGGGCCGTGTTACGATCCGGGCGGCTTGCGGACGTAGCTCAGTTGGTAGAGCGCAACCTTGCCAAGGTTGAGGTCGCCGG
>CAZIEQ010000231.1:0-4138 GCA_964538725.1 uncultured Acidimicrobiia bacterium
GTACTGCGAAGGACGTCGTGCTGCGGGCGACCACCCGCGACGCGGCCGGCGGCCGCAGGGCGCAGCGCGGTTTCCGGCCCCGCCTCGACTACAGGGACACGGTGACCCTCGTCGACGGCACCCAGGTGGAGGTATTGACCACCTGGGAGGCCTACCGCGACCACCTTGCCGACTACGACCTCGACACCGTCCACGAGATCACCGGGACTCCTGTTGAGCTGATCCGCCGCCTCGCCGACGACATCGCCACCATCAAACCGGTGTCCATCCACACCGGGGAGGGGATCAACCACTGGTTCCACGCCACGTTGCACAACCGGGCCACCTACCTGCCGGTCATGCTCACGGGCAACATCGGCTTTCCCGGTGCCGGCAGCCACACCTGGGCAGGCAATTACAAGGCAGCACTGTGGCAGGCGACCGACTGGTCGGGCCCCGGATTCAAAGGGTGGATCGCCGAAAACCCCTTCAGCCCGAACCTCGACGAATCGGCCGACGGCAAGGACATCGAGGTGCACGGCTTCGCCAAAGACGAAGAACCCGCGTATTGGGACCACGGCGACCGTGCCCTCATCGTCGAGACTCCCAAGTTCGGGCGGAAGAACTTCACCGGCAAGTCGCACATGCCGACGCCCACCAAGGTCATCTGGACGTCAAACGTCAACCTGATCAACAACGCCAAGCACGCCTACATGGTGATCCGCGACGTCAACCCCCACATCGACATGATCATCACCCAGGACATCGAGATGACCTCTTCCTGCGAGCTGTCCGACTTTGTCCTGCCGGCGAACTCGTGGGTCGAGTTCCAGACCTCGGAGGTCACAGCATCGTGTTCCAACCCCTTCCTGCAGATCTGGGGACGGGACGGCATAGACCCTCTGTTCGACAGCAGGGACGACCTGATGATCATGGCGAAGGTGGCGCAGCGCCTCGGTGAGATCCTCGACGACACCAGGTTCTCCGACTATTGGAAGTTCGCACTCGAAGACCGCGCCGAGGTCTATCTGCAGCGGCTGATCGACGCCTCGGCGACCACCCGCGGCTACAGCGTCGACGACATCCGCGCCGGGGAATACGGCGAGCCGGGGGCTGCCCTGATGATGTTCCGCACCTACCCGCGGATCCCGTTCTGGGAGCAGGTCAACGACGACTTGCCGTTCTGGACCGAAACCGGCCGCATGCACGCCTACGTCGACATCCCCGAAGCCATCGAATACGGGGAGAACTTCATCGTGCACCGGGAAGGTCCCGAAGCCACCCCTTACCTGCCCAACGTGATCGTGTCCACCAACCGTCTCATCCGGCCGGAGGACTACGGCATCTCCCATGACGAGATGGACCCCGACATGCGCACCGTGCGCAACGTCAAGATGTCGTGGGGGGAGGTCAAGGACACCACCAACCCGCTTTGGGATGAGGGTTTCCGCTTCTACTTCCTGACGCCGAAGACACGTCACACCACCCATTCGGGCTGGGCCGTGACCGACTGGGAGACGGTGTGGGGGAGCAACTTCGGCGATCTCCACCGGCGCGACAAGCGCATGGCTCACGTCGGCGACCGGGAAGTCCATATGAACCCCGAGGCCGCCGCCGACCTCGGGTTGCAGGACGGCGACTATGTGTGGATCGACGCCAACAGTGTCGACCGCCCCTATCCCGGCTACGACCCCAACGACACCTCCGACCCGTTTCACAAGGTGGCACGGCTGATGCTGCGGGTGAAGTTCAACCCCGCCTACCCCTACAACGTACTGATGGCGAAGCACGGGTACTGGCTGGCCACCCAAAAGACGGTGCTGGCCCATGAGACACGGCCCGACGGGCGGGCCGTGTCCGAAGACACCGGCTACCAGTCGAGCTACCGCTACGGGTCGCACCAGAGCGTCACCCGCGACTGGGCGATGCCGATGCACCAGACAGACACTCTGTTCCACAAGAAGAAGATCGCCGTCGCCTTCATGTTCGGCGGTGAAGCCGACAACCACGCCATCAACACGGTTCCCAAAGAGACGCTGGTCCGGGTGACCAAGGCCGAGGACGGTGGCATGGGAGGCAGCGGGGCATGGGAGCCCGCCACCACCGGCATGTCGCCCGGCAACGAGGATGGCACGATGCGGCGCTACCTGAGCGGGGGATACGTCACATGAGCGAGGCGACGAGAGCCCCCGTCTCCGCAGCCGGACCCATCGGGAGGGGACGCGCCAAGCAGGCGGAGCCCAGTGACCCCTTGGTAGCCACCGCAGTCGCCGTGCCCACCCCCGGCTACGACGGCATGGCGGCAATGGCCCGTGCCTTCGTCGAAGAGTTCGCCTTGGCCGGGTGGCCCGAAGAGCGTATAGCCCGCATGTTCCGCCTCCCCCGCTATGTGGCGCCGCACACCGTGTACCGGCAGAAAGGCCCCGAATTCATCGACCGGCTGATCGCATCGGTGTTCGGCCGAGACGTCGACTCCAAGAGTGAGGTGAGCTGACATGCCGGATGTGCACAACTGGCAGCTGGGGCGGGACATGTTCTACCGCTTCGACCAGGCGGCACCCCAGCGCCAGTTCGCCGCCATCTTCAACATCAACCGCTGCCTTGCCTGCCAGACCTGCACCATGTCATGCAAGTCCACCTGGACGTTCTCCCGCGGCCAGGAAGACATGTGGTGGAACAACGTGGAGACCAAGCCATACGGTGGTTATCCGCAGCACTGGGATGTCCGCATCCTCGACATGTTGGAACTGGCCAATCCGGGGGGGCAGACCTGGAGCGGTGGATCATCCACCGAAGCCCCTTACGGCACCTATGAGGGGCAGACGATCTTCGAAGGAGCTCTGGGAAGCGGCCAGCAGGCTCTCGGCTACACGCCAGCGGACGAAGAGTGGACGTCGCCCAACATCCACGAGGATTCCCCGACGGCGAAGGCGCTCGCCGAAGGAGTCACCCTCCCCGAACATCAAACATGGTTCTTCTACCTGCAGCGAATCTGCAACCACTGCTCCTATCCGGCCTGCCTGTCGGCCTGTCCCCGCAGTGCCATCTACAAGCGGGAGGAAGACGGCATCGTCCTCATCGACCAGAAACGATGCCGCGGTTACCGCAAATGTGTCGAGCAGTGCCCGTACAAGAAACCGATGTACCGCCCCGACACCCGCACATCGGAGAAATGCATCGGCTGTTTCCCCCGCGTCGAAGGATCTGACCCGCTCACCGAGGGACTTCCCATGGAGACTCGGTGCATGGCCGCATGCCCCGGCCAGATCCGCCTCCAAGGCCTCGTCGAGGTCGAAGAAGACGGCACATGGAAGGTGGATCCCACCAACCCGCTCTACTACCTGATCAGGGAAGAGCAGATGGCTCTGCCGCTGTATCCACAGCTCGGCACCCAGCCCAACGTCTACTACATCCCGCCCCGGTGGGTACCCCGCCCCTACCTGCGCCAGATGTTCGGGCCCGGCGTCGACAACGCCATCCCCCCCTACACCCCGCCCTCGCAGGCCACGGCGGTCTTCGACGAGGACGGGCTCGCCCGCGACTCGAAGCTCACGGCGCTCGCCGGGCTGGTCTTCGACATGCGCGACGCGGCGCCCCGGCTCCACTGCCTCGCGGGACTCTTCGGGGGCCGGGACACGACCCTGTTCCACCTCCGGCGCCTCGGCACGAGCGACGGCGCGGACACCCTCGAGGACGTGCGCGCCGGCCGCGTCTCCGAGGCGGGGAGGCGATACCTGAACGACTACCTGCACGCGTACGCGGCAGAGTTCCGCTGCGTCGGCCGCCTGGCCGCCGATCGCGAGCAAGAAGAGAGGACGACATGAGCGAACACGCACCTTTGATGCCCCACGGCCCGATCGAGGAGGTCTTCGAGGACATCTACTCGGTGACGGGGACCATGCGCGGGGAGTTCTTCGGATCGATGTGGCAGTTCAACCGCAACATGACGATCGTCCGCGAGGACGGCCGGCTCACGCTGGTGAACGCGGTGCGCCTCGACGACGCCGGCCTCGCGGCGCTGGAGGCGCTCGGCGAGGTCGCGGCGGTCGCGCGGATCGGGTCCATGCACGGGCACGACGACGCCTTCTACGTGGAGCGCTACGGCGCCGCGTACTGGGCGCTCCCGGGGATGCCGGACGCCGGCGTCGACCACGAGCCG
>CAZIEQ010000232.1:0-4133 GCA_964538725.1 uncultured Acidimicrobiia bacterium
GCGGCCCCCGGCCACGACTAGCGACGTGGCTCGCGTCGTGGAGAGACCCCACCACTTCTCCCCTTCGGTGATGCCTAGATACTGGCGGGAATACGTCAACGTGTGAGTTATCACGCTGCCGCTGTATCCGGCCACGAGGGCCGCGGTGGCCATCAGGGTGAGGGCCCGCCGGTCCCGGATCGTCATTCGCGCTGGAGGGCGCAGCATGGCAACGATGCGCCTCACGCCACCACACTCCCCGGAGGCACTGCGGAGTCCGGCTCGAGAAGCACGGTGCCACCGTCGGTGAGCGCCCCCAGAACGAGCACATCCGAGCGGTATCCCCCAACTCGCAGCGGAGGAAGCCCGGTGACCGCGACGACGCGGCGCCCGACCAGGTCTTCAGCCTTGTAGCGCTCGGTGATCTTGGCCGACGATTGCAGAACGCCCAGGTCTCCGAAGTCGATGTGCAGCGCGTAGGCGAGATCGCGGGCCCCGGTGTTGGGGCGCGCCTCGAGGATGGTCCCAACGCGGACACGGAGACGACGCCAATCATCGAGGTTGGGGGCCCCAGTCGGGGGGTTTGGGGAGGACACGGTGGCCGAGACTACCCAGACGCAGCTTTCCCGCAGGGTGCCAGGAACACCGTCGGGCCCGGTAGCGTTCAGAGGGCGAGCGCAGGTGAGGAGCTGGCATTGTCCGACTTGGTTTCCGGCATCGACCCGGTCAGCCTTGTGGTCGCGTTCGTGTTCGGAGGGCTGTCATTCGTATCGCCGTGCGTGTTGCCGCTGCTTCCCGGATACATGAGCCTGATGTCGGGATACTCCGCGGAGGAGTTGCAGACCGGCCAGGCTTCGCTGCGACGTATGTTTCGCGTCACCACCCTGTTCGTTCTCGGGTTCACACTCGTGTTTGTCGCCTTGGGTGCCACCGCAACATCTTTCGGCCGGTTCCTGTTGCGCAACCAGAGCACCACACTCACCGTCGCCGGTTGGTTCGTGATCGGCATGGGCTTGTTCATCGCGGTGACCGCCATCTGGAACCCCCGCGTGCTGATGCCGTTCCTTCAAGAGCGTCGTCTGGAGGTACGGCCGTCCCGTCTCGGCGGCTGGGCTCCACCGTTGATGGGTGTTGCTTTCGGGTTCGGCTGGACACCCTGTATAGGCCCGGTGCTGGCCTCCATCTTTACCATCGCAGCCGCCCAGGACACCGTCTACCAGGGGATGGTGCTGCTCTTGTTCTATTCACTCGGCCTCGGGGTACCGTTCCTGTTGACATCGATCGGCATGACGAAAGCATTCGGGGCGTTCACTGCCCTCCGCCGCTGGCTGCGGCCGATAAACGTGGCATCGGGCCTGCTGCTTGCAGTGTTCGGAGTGCTCATGGTCACCGGCCAGCTCACCGCTTTGTCGCGCTGGTTCACCGAGCTCCTGGAAAGCATCGGCCTCGACAGCCTGTCGACCATTTGATGCCCACGCTGAATCCGTGAAGCCGCGCACCCACCCACGGCATGATTCCTCCATGGGCCGCGGAGCCGTCGCCGTGCCCGGCCTCCATGAGATCGTGTGGGTGGACGGAGACGACGCCATCGTCTTCCTCGACGGTCTCGTGTCTCAGGATGTCGCCGCCATGGCGGTGGGCGACGTCGCCCGGTCGTTCCTCCTCTCCCCGCGGGGCAAGCTGCAGGCGTTGCTGTGGGTGCTGCGTGGCGATGGCCGCTGCGGCCTGGTAACCGATGCCGGGTGGGGTGCCGTTGTCACTTCCGGTCTGCAACGCTTCCTCATTCGCGTCCGAGCTGAGATCTCACAGCCCACGCGGCTTTTGGCGGTGTGGGGAGCCCAAGCAGCGGACGTGCTGACGGCTGCCGGCGCGGTGACGACCTGCGGCTGGCACGATGAGCGGGGAATCCTCGCCGCCCGGCTCCCGGCACGAGTTGTGGACAGATGGCTGGTCGGGGGCGTCGCTGTCGAGGTCCTCACCGAGCGGGGAGCCGTCGCTGCGGGGAAGGAGGTCACCACCTCCGCCCGGGTGGAAGCGGGCGAGCCGGTGATGGGCATCGATATCGACGAAGGGACGATCCCTCAGGAGACCGGCTTGATGCAGGAGGCCGTTTCGTTAGACAAGGGCTGCTATCTGGGCCAGGAGCTCGTGGCGCGTATCGAAACTCGCGGCCATGTGAACCGGATGCTGCGTGGCATGATCATCGACGGGGATGTGGTTCCGGGGACAGGCGCTGCAGTTGTCCATGACGGCGAGGTGGTGGGTACGGCGACCTCCGTGGGAACGTCTCACCGGCTGGGCTGCCCGGTTGCCATGGGGATGTTGCGAGTAGCCGCGGGACCCGGCGCTCGTGTGATGTTGCACTGGGACGACGTTGCTGCCGCCGCCACAGTGGCGGAGCTGCCCCTCAACCCTTCGCTTGCCACCACGGCAGGCTGATGGCGCCTTAACCTTCTGCTCACAAATGATGCCCACATTGGCCTCATGACCAGCCGCGGGACCGTCGTTCTGATAGAGGACGAGGACGCCATCGCCGAGCTGTTGGGTCGGGTGTTCGCCTCCGAAGGGTTCCGTTTGGTTCACGCCACCAGCGGCGAGGTCGGCCTCGATGCTGTTCGCAAGCGCCAGCCGCGTGCGGTTCTATTGGACCTCGGGCTCCCCGACCGCGACGGGATGGAGGTTTGCAGGCAGATCCGGGCTACCTCCGACGTGCCGGTCATCATGCTCACCGCGCGTGACTCTGAGGTGGACAAAGTCGTCGGGTTGGAGATCGGGGCCGACGACTACGTGACCAAGCCTTTCTCACCGCGGGAACTCGTCGCCAGGGTCAAAGCCGTGCTGCGGCGCAGCGAAGAAGCCCCCCGCGTGCCTCAGGTGCTGGCCGTTGACGGTTTCGAGATCGACGGTGGGCGGCGCGAGGTGCGGCCCACCGACGGGGACCCGGTGCGGCCCACAGCCCGCGAATTCGACCTGCTGTGGTATCTCGCCGAGAACGCCGGGCTGGTGTTGTCACGTGGCCAGATACTCGAAGCCGTCTGGGGCTATGAGTATTTCGGCGAGACCCGGACGGTCGATGTGCACGTGCGGCAGCTGCGGAAGAAGATCCCCGGCATTCCCATAGAAACGGTATGGGGTGTCGGTTATCGGCTCGGGAACTGAGTGCGCAGAAGGCTGTTCTGGGGCATGGTCACTGTGGCGGCGGTGACGGTCGTCATCACCTCCCTGCTCACGGTGTTCTTCGTTGCCAATACCGTCGAAGGTGAAGCCCGTGCCGACTTCAAGCGCCAGGCCGAACAGACCGGGCGTTTGGTAGAGGCGGAGCTGGCAGCGCTGCCCGACGACCGGGCTGCCGCCCGAGCCGATTTCGTCACCGCGGCTCGCATTCTGGAGGTGGCGCGTCGCATCGGTGGTCACGACTATGTCGAAGCAGCGTTCATACCCGCCGCGGAGAGGTTCGCCGCCCTCGGTGACAATGTCCTCATCTCGGCTCTCCCCGCCGAGGTGTTGACGACACCCGGAGATCACTCGTACACGGTGCAGATCGAAGGAGGATCTGTATTCGCAGTGACGAGGATGCTTCCGGTGGCACGGGGGCATCTCGTCATCGCCATCGGCAGCCGTCAGGATCTGGTGCCGTGGCGCCAATTACTGCTGCGGGTGGCCTTGACCCTGCTGATTTCGGTTGTCCTCGCCTCGCTACTCGCCTGGTGGCTGTCGCGCTCGTTGACGAAGCGAACTGCCCGTCTCGCCGGAGCCGCAGTCGCCCTCGCCGGAGGTGATCTGACGGCCAGGGTCGACGACGCCGGACGAGACGAGGTCGCTGACGTGGCGGGGGCATTCAACGAAATGGCCGCCCGTCTCCAGGCCGGCCAGGCACGGGAACGCGACTTCCTGATGAGTGTCTCCCACGACCTGAGAACACCGCTGACAACCATCAGCGGCTATGCGGAAGGCCTCTCCGAGGGTTCCATCCCCGAAGAGGATCTGCGTCGTGTCGGCTCCGTGCTTCACGCGCAGGCGGGCAGGCTCAGCAGGCTCATCGAGGATCTGATGCTGCTTTCCCGGCTCGGGGCCCGCCAGCTCGTACTCCGCCCCGAGCCTGTTGGGCTGGCGGCGCACATTTGCGAGGGACGTGGCGGGGTCCCCGCACTGTC
>CAZIEQ010000233.1:0-4127 GCA_964538725.1 uncultured Acidimicrobiia bacterium
CACATCACCATCAACCGAAATCGACACCGCAGGCGCCTCAACCGACCGCAGGGCCGTGCCCGGTGCGGTGGTGGCGGTGGCGGAAGGTGTAGTTCCCTCGGTCGTGGTTGAGAAGGATGGTGCTTCCGTCGTCGGCGGGCTCGTAGTCGTCGTCTCCTCAGAGCTCGAACACGCCCCGGCGATCAGGGCGAGAGCAAACACGGATACCAACCATCGGCCTGTGATCTTCAACGGCGACCTCCTCGACCTCACCGCGCGCAACGGTGTCGGGTTTCCTTTCCGGACGGCAAGGTACGACCGGCACCCCATCCCCGTACATGGGCTTAGGGCCGTTGCTGATGACCGATGGGTATCTCTCCGGCGTCGCCTATAGGCCGTCGAGGGGGGACTTTCGACCCTAAGTGGTCAGGAGATGATCCCCAGGCGGAGAGCTGTGGCCACGGCCTCGGACCGCCGCTTGACGCCGAGCGTCGCGTAGATGCTCCGCAGTCTTGCCTTCACTGCGGCCTCGGTCACATCGAGATGCTGGGCGACTTCGCGGTTGTCCATACCGTCGGCGAGCATCTCGATGATCTGGATCTCGTCGAGCCCGATGTCGCCCACTCGACGGCCGGAGCGCACGCCCATCATCTGCTCCACCAGCGGCCCGGTCACTTCCCCGTGGATGTAGTTCTTGCCTTCGGCGACGGCGTGCACTGCACGTAGTAGTTCCGGGGCGCCCACGCTCTTGAGCAGGTATCCACAAGCCCCCCGTTCGATGGTCCGTCTCACATATGCCGGATCGTCATGCATGGTCAGGGCGATCACCCTGATTGTCTCGTCCAGCTCCTGCAGCCGGTCGAGCACTTCCAGACCGGACATTCCGGGCATTCGCAGATCGAGCAACACGACGTCGGGCTTCGCGGTTTGCAGCAGGGTGAGGAGCTGCTCACCGTCTTCGGCTTCGCCGACGATCTCGATGTCCGTGTCATGGGAGAGGATGAGGCGCAGGCCCTCACGTACGATGCGGTGATCATCGGCAATGACGAGCCTCATCCTGCAACCCTCGCTGGCCGTCGGTCTGTGTTCTTCAACGGCGACCTCACTGGCATCACCGCGCGCCGCGGCGTCAGAAGTCGTTTCCGGATGACAACGTACGACCGGCCCCCCGTCCCCGTACATGGGCGTAGGGCCGTTGCTGGTACCCAAAGGGCACTTCCTCAGGGGAACCCTTCGATGACCGACAGCGGGACTTTCGACCCTATACGGTCAGGAGCTGATCCTCAGTCGGAAGGCCGTAACCACGGCTTCGTACCACCGTTTCACGCGCAGCATTCACAGATCGAGCAACACGGCGTCGGGCTTTGCGGTCCGTGGCGGAGTGAGGAGCCGTTCGCCGTCCCCGGCTTCGCTGACTATCTCGACATCCGCGTCCTCGGAGAGATACGGTACATGCCCTCACGCACCTCGCGACGGTCGCCGGCAATGACAAGTCTCACCCTGCGGCCTTGATGGGCGCAGGCACCCAGGCGCGAAAGCCGGTGCCGCCATCCCTGAGCCGACGCACTTCCAATCCCCCTCCCACCGACTGCAGGCGCTCTTTGGTCGTGACCAATCCCAACCCGGCGTCACCGCTGATGCCGACACCGTCGTCGTTCACGGTGAGGACGACATTGGCACCGCGGCGTTCCAGAGCGACGGCGACCCGGGTGGCGTAGGCGTGCCGGCGAACGTTGGCAACCGCCTCTTTCGCAGCCCGGTAGAGGGTGATCCGCTGGGTCGCCGGCAGGTCGCAGTCGCCGGCAACGGTGAAGCTGACGCCGAGGGTGGACTCGCTCTCGGTTTCTCCCACCAGCTCTTCGATGGCTTCGGTGAGATCGGAGTCGATACCGGGTTCGTCCAGCAGGCTGCGCAGTTCGGTGCGAAGCGTCGTGTCGACCTCCTGCACCAGCGCGCCGATCCGATCGAGCTCAGCGGACACCGGTGTGCCCCGCTCCACGCGGCTCCGGCAGTCTTCGATGCCGTAGTGGATGCGGTACAACCGCTGGCCGATGTCGTCGTGGAGCGCCCCCACGATGTTCTCCTTTTCTTCTTCGCGGCCCCCGATCGGCTCCCCCAGCAGCCTCTCTGCGAGCCGCCGCCGCCGGGTTATCACCCGGGCATTGTTGACGAGCAGTATGAGCAGGAACACAGTGAGGATGGCCAGGCCCACGCCGACGCTGATCCACACAGTGCGGCGGATGTCCGCCACCGGTGTCTCCAGGTGGGTTGCCAGCTCATAGACCTCGAAGACGGCCACCACAGAGCCGTCGTCTCCTTCAACGGGAACGTAGAACTCCCTGAGATCACCGAGGCCGCGCTCGGTGGCCTCCTCCGGCTCGTCGAGGTCGGGCGGCTCCGAGATGACATCGCCGGCGAGCGCAGCCGCCAGGTGGCCGGATATGGGCCATTGCTTACCGATGAGCTGCTGGCTGTCTGAGTAGACAACGACCCCGTCGCGGTCCCAGATCTTGACTCTGACCGTGTCACGACCCAACAGCCGGTGATGAACGGCGTCGTCCACCGCCTCCATGTCGACTGGTTGCCCCAGCGGGATCAGGTCTGACGAGGCCAGTTCGTCGACGACTCTCGCCAGCGAACGGGATTCCGAGGTGCGAAGAAACTTCTGCACCTCGTGGGGAATGGCGATCCCGAGGACGACAGCGACCACAGCGGAGAGAACCAAGGCGATGAGCGCGGTGCGCCCCATCGGCCCGATCTCGGTCCACTGAGTCCGCAGGAGGCGGGTGAGCTCCACACCCGAGGGGCGGCTGCTGTCTTCACTCTGCATCGTTCACCAGGATGGCGCTCGCGGCATGATGCCACGGCGGGATCAGGGCCGAATCGTTGCCTGACCCTGATTGGCTCGAAGCGCCGAGGCTTCTCAGCGAGCGCGCGCCGGCGCGGTTCCGATGGTCTCGTAAAGGGTGTTGCGACGGGCCGGCACCCTTCCCGCGGAGCGGGCGACGCCCTCCAGGTCTGCGGGGGTAGCCAACTGGCCGTGGGCGGCGCCGGCGGCCCGGCTTATGTTCTCATCCATCAACGTGCCGCCCAGATCGTTACAGCCGGCGTGCAGCAGGCGCACCGCACCGTCGAGACCCAGCTTCACCCACGAAGCTTGCACGTTGGGAATCAACCCGTCGAATGCGAGGCGTGCCACGGCATGGATGAGCACTACCTCGTCCCATGTGGGTCCCGGCCGGGAAAGGCCCCTCAGATATATGGGGGCGCCCATGTGCACGAAGGGCAGCGGCACGAACTCGGTGATGCCTCCGGTGCGGCGCTGAATGGTACGCAGCACCTCGTAATGGTTCGCCCACGAGCGGTGATCGTCGATGTGGCCGAACATGACCGTCGCAGTAGACCTCAATCCCATCTCGTGGGCGGTAGTCATCACATCCGCCCACTGTGAAGTCCGGATCTTGTCGGGACACAGGTGGCGGCGGATGCGATCGTCGAGGATCTCCGCTGCGGTTCCCGGCAGGGTGTCCAAACCGGCGTCTTTGAGCCTGGCGAGGAACTCCGCCACCGACACACCGGTCGTCTCCGCTCCCTGCCACACCTCGAGAGGGGTGAACCCGTGACAGTGCATCTCAGGTGCGACGCTCTTGATCGCTTCGAGTACGCCGACGTAGAAGTCGCCGGTGAATTCGGGGTGGATGCCGCCTTGGAGGCATACTTCGGTCGCCCCCCTGTCCCAGGCCTCTTTGGCCCTATGGGCCACCTCGTGAAGCTCCAGCAGATACGGGTCGCCGCGCAGGTTGAGGCTGCGGGGACCTTTGGAGAAGGCGCAGAAACCGCAGCGGAAATAGCACTGGTTGGTGTAGTTGATGTTGCGGTTCACCACATAGGTGACGGTGTCCCCCACCTTGGCTTCCCGCAGCCGGTCGGCGGCGTATGCAACCGCGTCGACCTGGTCGCCGCGGGCGCCGAAAAGGGCTTCGACTTCGCTCGGCTCCGGCGGGGACCCCGCCAGAGCCCGTTCCAGTATCGGCTGCAGCGAACCGGCGCCGTCCAGCTCGTCGGGGGGTCGCCCCGCCATCCAGGCGGGAGCCATGCACCGCTGCGGAAGGCCGGCGGGACGCGACCGCCGGGATCACACCCGATAC
>CAZIEQ010000234.1:0-4120 GCA_964538725.1 uncultured Acidimicrobiia bacterium
ACCATGTGCGCGGTGAACGGGACGGCGGTGTGACGGTGGGCGGCCCCGGTTCGAGGACGCGCATCGTAGCGGTCTCCAGCGGTAAAGGCGGGGTCGGGAAGTCGTCGGTGACCACCAATCTCGGAGTGACACTCGCCGCCGCCGGCCATAGCGTCGGCATCATCGATGCCGACGTGTGGGGATTCTCCATACCCAAGATGCTGGGAATCGAGAGAGGCCCCACCGTCGTCGATCAGCTGCTGCTCCCTCCCGTCGCCCACGGTGTGCGGGTGATGTCCATGGACTACTTCGTTGGCGCCGATCAGGCGATCATCTGGCGGGGACCGATGCTCCACAAGGCCCTGGAGCAGTTCCTGAGTGACGTCCACTGGGATGAACCCGACTTCCTGCTCATCGACATGCCGCCGGGAACCGGGGACGTCGCCATCAGCATCTCCCAGTTCCTGCCTCGCGCCCAGGCGCTCATCGTCACCACTCCCCAGACGACCGCGCAGCGGGTGGCGAAACGGGCAGCCCTCATGGCGCGTAAGGTCGACCAGGAGGTGCTTGGTGTGGTGGAGAACATGTCGTGGTTCATCGGTGACGACGGAGTCAGGTATGCGGTCTTCGGTGAAGGTGGTGGAGCCGCCCTGGCCGCTGAGCTGGATGTTCCCCTGCTCGCACAGATACCGCTCGTTTCCGAGGTGGGCCGCGGCGCCGACGCCGGCGTTCCCGCCGTTGACGTCGCGGCCGATTCGGAGGTCGTCGCCGCCTTCGAGAAACTCGCCACCGAGATCGTTGCCCGCAAACCCCGGGTCCGCAGCCATCCAGAGTTGACAGTCCAGTGAAAGGTGAGAGGCACCGATGCGCATCCGCATAGGTATCGAAGGAGCAGGCGAGCTGGAGCTGGAGGTCGAAGATCCGGCGACCGTCGCCGCCGCCTTCCACGCCGCCGTGTCCAATGGAGATTCGTCGTTCGACGTCGCCGAAGAAGACGGGGGCGTCACCACAATCGTGGCGGAGCACGTCGTCTATCTGCGGGTGGACGCCCCCGAGGGCCGTCCTATCGGCTTCGGAGGCTGATCAGCTGGCGCGGCGCCGTCTGGCCTCTCGCCGTTCGGCAAGCCACCGCTTGCGTAGGCGCCGCCGGTCGTCTTCGGGGTAGCCTCCCCAGATGCCGGCTTCCTGGTTGGTCTCCAAGGCGTACATGAGGCATTCCTCACGTACGGAACACTGTTCGCAGATGGAGACCGCCTTGTCGATTTGCCGTATCGCGGGTCCCGTCGTGCCTATGGGAAAGAACAGATCGGCGTCTGTGTCCCGGCACGCAGCCAACTCGCGCCAATCGGCGACGGTGAGCATTGATTCCTCCTCAACAACACCTTGTGAATGTGATCGCATTCACAAGGTGTGACTTTCAACAGATGTCCAACGTATTTTATGCCCTCCCCGATGGCACCGCAAGGAGTTTTCTCGGCTGTACCATCGCCGGGTTGTGAGCATCGCGGCAGAGCTGGACGGTGAACTCAGAGACGCCATGCGGGGCCGTGACCGCGCGCGGATGGATGTCATCCGCCAGGTGCGGACGGAAGTGGCCAAGGCCGTTGCCGCGCCCGGATTCCACGGCACTGCCGACGACGACCTCTACCGGGAGATCATGGGTGCCTACAGCAAGCGGATGGCCAAGGCTCGAGAGGAATTCCTCACCGCAGGGGAGAGGGGCGCTGCCCAGGCCGAGAAGCTGCGCTACGAGGTCGAGTACCTGTCGCGGTGGCTGCCAACGACGTTGAGCGAGGAGGAAACGCGCCTCCTGGTGCGCGCCGCCCTCGCCGAGTTGGGGGTGGCGGATGCCAAGAGCACAGGCAGGGTGGTCGGCGCCATCATGAAGTCGGGCCGTGAAGGTCTCGACGGCGCCCTGGTCAACAGGCTGGTTCATGAAGAGCTGGACACCGGGTGAGCCTTCCCGATATCCAACCGATGCTCGCCAGCCCCTGGCCGGAGCCTTTTTCGGACGACGACTGGAGCTTCGAGGTCAAATGGGACGGCGTGCGGGTATTGCTTTATTGGGATGGCGAAACGACCCGGCTCCGCAGCCGTTCGGGACGTGACATCACCGACACCTATCCGGAGGTCAAGGGGTTCTGCGCGCCGGCGCCTCTCGTGATCGACGGCGAGGTGGTTGCGATGGATTCCGACGGCCGGCCTTCCTTCGAGCGGTTGCAGAGCCGCATGAACCTGTCGGCACCGGGCCGGATGACCTCTGGCGGCGCCGCCGTGCCGGTGTCGTTCATCGCGTTCGACCTGCCCCATTTCCGGGGGGATTTCACCCATGCTCCTCTGGAGGAACGCCGCGCTGAGTTGGACAACCTCGACCTGCCAAGCGGCTTCGTCACGTCTGAGGCGGTGGACGGCGCCGGGGATGCCATTTGGCAGTTCGTTACCGGCCGCGGCCTGGAAGGCATGATCGCCAAGCGCAAGGGGAGCCGTTACACGCCCGGGGAGCGATCGCCGGACTGGCGCAAGATCCCCCGCCGGATGCGGGCCCGGGCCGTGGTGGCAGGGTTCACCCCCGGCAGTGGGGCCCGGACGGAGACCTTCGGAGCCCTCGTCCTCGGCATGTGGCGCCATGGAAGCCTGCAGTGTGTCGGCTCCGTCGGCACCGGGTTCGACGACGGGAGTCTGAGCGCCATCCGCGAAGCACTCGGCGAGATGACACTGGAGCGCAGCCCTTTCCCCCCCGACCAGGACGTGCCCACTGCCACCTGGGTGCATCCGGCGTTGGTGGCCGTGGTGGAGTTCAAGGAATGGACGGTTGCCCAGCGTATGCGAGCCCCCGCCTTCGTCGGCTTCACAGACGACGACCCGCTCGATGTGACGTGGGATGCGGAAGGCCCATGATCGGGTCGTGGCCGTCCTGCTGAAGTCGGTGGGAAGCAACCGACGTGATCCGGGGAAACTGATGGCTGCCGGCTACACCGTCAGCCAGATGCAGCCTTCCTGTCCCGGGTGGCCTCCACCGACGCTTTGAGCGCCTCCATCAGGTCGACGACCCCCGCCGGCCGGGCGGGGCCTTCGGGAGCCACGATCTCCTCTCCATCGATCTTGCGCTGAGCCAGCTCCTCGACGGCCTGGCGAGAGTCGTCCTGCCATTGGGAAGGGTCGAACGGTGCAGACAGGTTGTCGATGATCATCTCCGCCATCTTCACTTCGTCGTCCCGCACCTCGACCTCCTGTTCGAGATTCTCGAACTTCGGCTCACGGATCTCATCGGGCCAGAACATGGTCTCCAACACCAGCACTTCGTCTTCTGCCCGCAACGTCGCCGGGTACTCGCGGTCTCTGATGGCCACCCTTGCCAGGCCCACCATCGCTTTGTCCTGCAGCGCACGATGCAGGATCTTGTATGCCTTGACTCCGCTCTTCTCCGGTGCCAGGTAGTAGGAGGAGCGGTAGTAGATGGGATCGACCGCCATCATGTCGACGAACTGCACGACATCGACGGTGCTTCCCAGCCGGGAGCTGAGGATCGCCAGCTCGTCGCCATCGAACACGACGTAACGGTCCTTTTCGAACTCGTAGCCCTTGACGATTTCGTCGTAGCCGACCTCTTTGCCGTCGGCCTCTGCGACTCGCTTGTTACGCACCCGGCTGTTGTCGGATTTGCGCAGCTGACGGAACGATGGTCGCTTGCTCTCGGTTGCGCTGTATAGGCCGATGGGAATGGTCACCAGCCCAAAGGAGATGGCGCCCTTCCAGATGGGTCGCATGCGCACCTCGCGGGTTGTGGAACATCCAGTCTATGGAGATGCGGGGTACAGGCCGGGGAAAATCGGAGGCGCCCTCGGCAGGATTCGAACCTGCGCTCCCGGCTCCGGAGGCCGGTGCTCTATCCCCTGAGCTACGAGGGCGGTCCGCCGATCGTACCAGCGGGATGGGCGGCGGCAGCCTGGGTACCATCCCGATCCCGTGTTTCCCGCCGCCCTCGCAGCCGCCGTCTCTCAAGCCCTGTCTTCTGCATCCGCAGACGGTTCTCTGCCGTCGGCGGCCGGCACGCCGGTTGCCATGGAGAGGCCTCGCGACCCTGCCCACGGCGACTGGTCGACCAACGTCGCGTTGGCGGCAGCGAAGACGGCGGGGAAAC
>CAZIEQ010000235.1:0-4100 GCA_964538725.1 uncultured Acidimicrobiia bacterium
CGGATCTGTGCGACACATAGACAACTGGAGAGTGGACCCAGTGGCCACGCACGTTGAACCCGAGACCTTAGTCCTGCCTCTCCGCCGCCGTGTTGCCGTCCTCTACGAACAGCCTGCAAACCTTGGCTCCCCGGCTCGCTGCCCACGGTGACAACACATCGTGCATGGCCGAAGCCAGTCCCCGTCGCCGGTGGTCGGGATGGACCCTGGCGCCGTGGGCCCACGCCTCTTCTGCGGACAGCATGGTCATCTTGACCATGGCAACCGCACGGTCCTGGGTGTCGGCCGCTACCACCACTTTGCCGCAAGGGTCGTTGAGCCATTCATCGAAGACGTCGGAAACGTAGTCACCCCACGCGAACGTGTCCTGGGTGAAAGCCGCGATCTGGGTCCGGTCCTGGCGGCGGGCGTCACGAATGGTGTATTGCACCCCATGAGCTTACGGTCCGGTCGGGGTCCCACGGGCGGTGGTACCGGATTGAACGTGAGGCCGTGGGCGCCGGCTAGTACGCCGCCAGTTCCCGGGCCCGGCGGACGATGCCCTCGGTATTGGGCATCACCATCTTCTCCAATGTCGACGCGAAAGGGAAGGTGGGAACTTCCGGCGATGCGTACCGCTGCACCGGGGCGTCGAGCCAGTGGAACGCCCTCTCTCCTATCTGGGCGGCGACTTCGGCGCCGTAGCCAAGGAAGCCGTTGTCCTCGTGGACGATGAGGACCTTGCCGGAACGCTGCACCGCGGCGTCGATCGACGGCCAGTCGAGAGGCCGCAGTGAGCGCAGATCCAGAACCGCGGCCGCCGCCCCCTCCTCGGCGAGCCGGTCTGCCGCATCGACGGCGAGATGGGCCATCGTCCCGTAGGCGATGATCACCAAGTCGTCTCCCGCTCGGCGTAGCGCCGCCTGCCCGATCGGAACCCGGTGATTCCCTGCCGGCACCGGTCCGGTTGCGAGGCGATACAGCTTCTTCGGCTCAAGCACCATTACCGGGTCGGGGTCGTCTACCGCGGACCACAACAGCCCGACGGCATCCGCCGGCGTCGACGGCACCACGACCTTCAAACCGGGAACGTGCGCGTAGAACGCTTCGATCGACTGGGAGTGGTAGAGGGCGCCGTGGATGCCGCCCCCGTACGGTACCCGAATCACCACCGGACAGGTCCAGTCCCCGTTGGTGCGGTAGTGGATGCGCGCCGCCTCCGAGACGATCTGGTCGAAGGCGGGATGGATGAAGTCGGCGAACTGTATTTCGGCGATGGGTCTCATTCCGGCAGCCGCCATTCCGATCGCAGCCCCCACGATGGCGCTTTCTGCCAGCGGGGCGTTGAACGATCTGTCCCGCCCGAAGCTGTTGGTGAGCCCTTGGGTAGCTTTGAAGACACCGCCTTTGGGATCCGCCACGTCTTCTCCGAACACGACGGTGTCGGGTTTCGCCCCGAGAATGTCGTGCAGAGCCCGGTTGATGGCCGTGATCAGGTTCATCTCCTCGCCGGCCTGCGATGGCGACACCTCGGTGACCGCAGTCTCGGGTTCGATCGGCCGGGCATAGACGTGGCTCATCGGGTCGACCGGGTCGGCCGCCGCCTCGGCAGTGGCCACCGCACCGCCCACCTCGGCGGCCGCTGTCTCCTCGATAGCGGCCTCGGTTTCGTCGTCGAGGAGACGTTTCTCCACCAGATACTGCTTGAGGACACCGATGGGGTCCCGCCGCCGCCACATTTCAACCTCCTCCGCGGTGCGGTATGCCTTGTCGTCGTCATCCGAGGTGTGGGCGTAGTAGCGGTAGGTGCGGGCTTCGATGAGCGTCGGCCCGTCTCCCCTTTGGGCGCGGGCCACGGCCTCAGCGACGGCGCCGTAGACGGTCAGGATGTCGTTGCCGTCTATGCGTACTCCCGGCATGCCGTATCCGGCGGCCCTGTCTGCCACGCTGCCGGCAATCTCCTCGGTCTCGGGAACTGAAATGGCGTACTGGTTGTTCTCCACAACGAAGATGACGGGCAGGCGGTGAATCCCCGCGAAATTCATCGCCTCGTGCCAGTCTCCCTCCGACGTCGCGCCTTCTCCGGAAAACACGGCAACCACCCCCTGGGAGCCCTGCAGCCGCAACGCGTATGCCACCCCGACCGCGTGGGGGAATTGGGTGGCGATGACCGACGAATGGGAGAAGATCCGGCGCCGTTTTGACGACCAGTGGTTGGGCATCTGCCTGCCACCCGAAGATGGGTCGCTCGCCTTGGAGAACACTCCGAGCAGCACGTCTTCGGGGGTCATCCCGACGCCGAGCATCAGAGCCGTGTCCCTGTAGTACGGCATCACCCAGTCGTGTTCACTGTCGAGGGCGAACGCCGCCCCGACCTGGGCCGCTTCGTGTCCGGACGCAGACACGACGAACGGCGCCCGTCCCTGACGGTTCAGTGCCCACATGCGGTCGTCGAGCCGGCGGGCAAGCACCATCGTCTTGTACATGGCCAGCACCCGTTCGTCCGAGAGGCCGAGGTCTGCGTGGCTGATTCCGGTTGCTTCGACAGTCACCTCATGTCCTTCAGTTGCGGTCGTCGCCGTGTCTGCGGAAGAGGCGCAGCTCCCCGATGTCACGGATACGCTCGTCCGCAAGGTCGACGGCGGCACGCTGCGGATGGATGCCGCGCTCGGCGGCCGCTTCCAGGATCCTGAGGACGTTGTAATACACCTTGTCGACGGCGTGGCTGGCTCGCTGTACCTCATAACCGCGCAGCTCCTCGGAGACGTTGATCAACCCTCCCGCGTTGACCACGAAATCAGGCGCGTAGAGAATCCCGCGTTCCATGAGGCGATCGGCATCGGCTTCCTCTGCAAGCTGGTTGTTGGCCGAACCGACCACCGCAGCACATCTCAGGCGGGGAATCGTCTCCTTGCGCAGAGAACGGCCCAGCGAACATGGAGAGAAGATGTCGCATTCGACGTCGAAGATCGCTCCGGGCTCCACCGTGGTGACGTCGTACGCCTTACGGGCAGCTTCGAGAGCGGGCGGGTACATGTCGGTGACGACCACCCGGCATCCCTGCTCGGTGACTAGGCGCTTGACGAGGTTAGAACCCACCTTGCCCACACCCTGCACGGCAACGGTGCGTCCGTCCAGATCAATGCTGCCCCACAGGTGCGAAGACACCGCAGCCATGGCACGTACCAGCCCGCGGGCCGTCGCCGGCGACGGGTCGCCGGAACCGCCTTCCGCTTCGGGGATTCCGGTCACCCAGCGGGTTTCGCGACGCACCGCTTCCATGTCGGTGAGGGCGGTGCCGACGTCTTCGGCGGTTATGTAACGGCCTTGGAGAGAGTCGACGATGCGCCCGAACGCCCTCCACAGACGCTCCGATTTGTCTTTTCGGGGATCGCCGATGATCACGGCCTTGCCACCACCGAGGTCGAGACCGGCGGCAGCCGCTTTATAGGTCATCCCCTTGGCGAGGCGCAGCACGTCGTCCAGCGCCTGCGCCTCCGATTCGTACGGAAAAAAACGAGTCCCGCCGAGGGCGGGACCGAGTGCAGTGGAGTGAATGGCAATGATCGTTTTGAGGCCTGAACGCCTGTCCTGACCGAAGACCATCTCTTCATGGTCCTCGAGGCTGACCGCGTCAAAAACACCCAAGACGAAACTCCCTTCGCTCGCGGGAGCCCAATTGTAGTGATGGCCACCGCATGCGGTCCCTGCCGGTAGGGTCGCTTCATGGTGTATGCAGCACATCTGCGTGTGTATGTACCGGAGCGGGTGCCCTCCGCCTGGCGAATCCACATTCCCCCGGCGGCAGGCATGCAACACACCGCCACGTTGTCAGACCTCGGTCTGTGGCACGGCTCACCCTCCGAAGACGCTCACAGCGCCAAATGGGAGGGTCGCAGGTGGCTTTGTCCCAGATTCCCCAGGTTGCGGATGCTGGAATCCGTGCTCGCCGTGCGCGCCGGCCATGTGTCATCTGTGGCCGATGTGCTCGTACCTGAACCGGTGGCAGAAGCCGCCTCCCGCGAACTGGCCGCCCTGCGGCGGCGCGGCCCCCGGGCGCGGTTCCTCCTCTTTGCTCCCCCGTGGGCCACTGCGTTGTGGTGGGCTCTCACAGGTCGTTG
>CAZIEQ010000236.1:0-4067 GCA_964538725.1 uncultured Acidimicrobiia bacterium
CCCGGGGGGCGAAGCGATGAACCCTGCGGGGGAAGCGTCGAGGACCCCGTCGCCGTTGAGCACGAGCCCCCGGTCGTCGAGCCGGTCGCTCAGCGCCGCCACGGGTCCGGCGGTGTCCAGGGGCTCGGGTTCCACGGCGAGATGCAGCGCGGGAAGGCCCGCCCGGCGATTGGTGAAGGCTTCCCATGCGGCTGCATGTTCGGTACCCACCGCCAGCCACGCTTCCTCGATTCCGATGTCGGTGAGCAGACGCAGCTGGTATTCGATGAAAGGTACCCCGGCCAACGGCACGAGACCTTTGGGCATGGTGGCCGTCAGCGGCCACAACCGGGTCCCACGACCGCCGACCAGGAGGACGGCTTGTCGCACGGTAGGCCTCATCGGTCGGGCGAGGTCGCCAGATTAGTGACACCTAGCATCGCCACAGATGACGATCCGACCGCTGCAAGAACAGCAGCACACCGGTTACGCATTGCTGGGGGACGAAGGCGTTGTGGTCGTGAACCCCCCTCTGGACACCGACGCCGTCATGGCATCCCTCCCCGACACTCCGGTGGCCGTCGTCGAGACGGGGATCCCCCATCACCGCATCGGCGGCGGGCGGCCTCTCGCCGCCGCCACGGGGGCGCCTCTCTACGCTCCGCCGGGGGTCACCGGAGGCGAACCGCCGGCGGACCTGGGTCTGAGTACCGTCGCCGTAGCAGGTGCCAGCGGAGACGACTTCATCGTCGTAGTGCCGGGTGCCGCCTTCATCGGCGATCTCGACTCCGTCCCCTGGGTTCCGGATGCAGCCGCCGCCGATCGGGTGACGGCGGCAAGGCGAAAGATCGCAGCCGGATACACGTCGGTCTCGCTGCTGGGATCGCGTGGGCGGCTGACGGCGGCACAGCTGCTCGACACTCCCAGGCCGGCCAGCGGCACCGCTCCGCTCAACTGTGAAGCCATCCTCCTCACCAACAGCGGCCTGGCGGACATGTTCTGGGCGGACCCCCGCAACGCCGCCGACGCTCCCGCCACGAGCCTCCCCGAAGCTCTTGCTCGCCTGGACTCGCCGTGGGGGCCGGTGATTCTCGACCTGGGCACCGGGATGAACCCCGTTCCGGCAGCGCGGCATCTCGAGCCGGCGCGGGTCGCTTCCGAGCTGACCGGGTTGACGACGGAGCGTCAAGTCGTTGTCGTGGCCGACGATGATGAAACCGCCCGCAGGGCAGCAGGCTTCCTCGCCGGTTTGGGTCTGAGCGCCGCCTGGGCGAGCAGGGAGAGCAGGTCCTAGCGGGCTTCGGTGCTGGTCCGGCGGCGGAAGGGAACCACCCGCGCCGTGTCACCGGTGAGGTCGACGACTTCGCTGTCGCTCCACTCTTCCTTCGCCATGGCGAGCAGCGTCTCCCGCACCCCATCGGCGTCGCCTTCGTCGGCCAGCCGGTGCAACAACTCGACGGCGTCGTGCAGGGTGGCGGCGCCGGGGAAACCGGGCCGGGCCTTCATCACCTTGCGGTGGGCGCTCGGGGTGAGAGGAACGCCTGCGAGAGTTTCACTCAGCTTCTCTCCGGGCCGGGGACGCCCCAGCTGCACTTCGATGTCCCGTCCCGGCACGAGCCCCTGGAGGCGGATCATGCGGTTGGCGAGGTCGAGTATCTTCACCGGCTGCCCCATGTCGAGCACGAAGATCTCGCCGCGGTCGGCGAGTGCGGCGGCCTGCAAAACCAGCTGCACCGCTTCATCGACCGTCATGAAGTATCGCTCCATGGCCGGATGGGTGACCGTGACCGGGCCGCCTGCCTGGATCTGCTGTTTGAAGGTGGGCACGACGCTGCCGCGACTGCCGAGGACATTGCCGAACCTCACAGCCGAATAGGTGCAGGACTCCGACTGGGCGGCCCTGGCTTGGAGAATCATCTCCGCCATCCGCTTGGTTGCCCCCATCACCGACGAGGGCTCCACCGCCTTGTCGGTCGAGATGAGGACGAAATGCTCCACGCCGTGCTCGCGGGCAGCGTCGAGGAGGACCTGAGTGCCCAGTACATTCGTCTTGAAAGCCTCCTCGGGGTTCTCCTGCTGCAACGGCACGTGTTTGAGAGCCGCGGCGTGAAAAACGATCTCGGGACGGTGCCTTTCGAAGAGCCGTTCCATACGATGCCAGTCGCGGATGTCGCCGACGAGGAGCTCGAAAGGTGCCTCGGCGTCCACCTGCCACCGCAGAGCGGCCTCGTGCAGCAGTGTTTCGTCGTGATCGACCGCCAGCACCACTTCCGGATCGAACCGCAGGATCTGGCGGACGATCTCCGAGCCTATGGAGCCTCCCCCACCGGTGACCATGATCCTCTTTCCCGCCAGTAGCCCGGCGACGGCGTCCAGGTCGGTCTTGACCGTCTGCCGGGGGAGGAGGTCTGTCAGCTCGAGATCCCGAACGTCGCGGATACCGTCCGTTGAGGCCAGCATCGACTCGATGTCGGGCAAGATGCGGAACCGCACCGGATTCGACGTGCATGAGTCGATGAGTTGCCTGCCGAGACCGTCGGGATCCTTCGCCGCGATGACTACCTGGTCGATGTCGTGGCGTTCGATGAGTGATGCCACTTCGGAGACTGTGCCCACCACAGGGAGTCCGGCAAGGCGGCGTTGTGATCCACCGCCGTTGGGCTCGACGAAGCCGATGACATCCATGCCGCCTCCGGTGTGGGTGTGGTACCGGGCGAGGTTGGCGGCGGGCCCGCCGGTGCCGACGATGAGGGTGCGCTGCGGGCGCTGCCCCGCCACCGGCGACCCGATGCGGCGGTAGGAGAACATGCGGGACCAGAAGCGCACCATGCCCATCAGACTCAAAGAGATGAAGGCGCCAAGAACGAGGGCGGAGATCGGAACCAACCCCTCGCCTCCCAGAGGGCCGCGATAGGCGAGGAGGCCGGCGAGAAGTCCCAAGGCCGATGTCATAGAGGCAGCGACTATGCGCAGCCCCTCCTCAACCGAGGCGAATTCCCAAACGTGGCCGTAGGTGCCGAAGATGAGATTCATCGAAAGATGGACCGCCACGATGGCCGGCAGTGAAACTGCGAGGCCCCCCCACCAGTTGGTGGGGGGAACCCCGCCGGCGTCGAGAAAGCGAACGCTGAGGGCTGCGGCGTAGGAGACCGTGATGATGACCGCATCGAGAGCGGCCATCGTCCAGTCCGCACGAAACCTCGCCGCGGTCTGCGAAATCCGCGTTGCTACCGGAACATCCCGCCTCATCGTGTCCCCCACGGCGTGGCCTTCCCTCATTTCCCCTGGTGCGCCTGACGGCGTTTCCCCCGTCCCCTAGCCCCCCAAGGCCTGGAGTCCGGTCCGGAACCTTCGGCTCCGACTTGCGGAGGGTAGCAGTCGCATCCCTTCGCCATTCGGGTTGTACCGCAAATCAGTGCCGAGGTGAAGGACCAAATGGGCTCGTCCCCCGTAACTAGTCACAAAATGGGCCGGTCGACCTACGGTGACGAGGCTCTTGTGGAAAACAGGCGGCCGGTAGCAACGGGATCCCACCGGCGGAACCGCACGGAACCTCGTCACTGCGGGCTGACCCCACCCCATGAGGGTGGTGAGTCGTCGTGATGCAGCCGCATCACGGAGGGAGGGGTCAGCGGCTGTTTCTCATCCGTGTGAAGCCCTCAGCCGACTGCTCCTCCGGGTCCGGAAAGGACTGCTCCGGCGATGTGTTCCCCGATGACCAGAGACGCAGTCGCTGCCGGCGAGGGGGCATTGAGGACGTGGACGGCGGCGCCCGAGACGGTGAGAACGAAGTCGTCCTCCAGGGTTCCATCGGGGCGCACCGCCTGCGCCCTTACACCCGAACCGCCGCCGGTGAGGTGCAGGCGGCGCACGCCGGGAAGCAAACGTGCGGTCGCGGCGGCGAACGCCCGGCGGCTCAGTGAGCGCCGCATCTCCCCCAAACCGGTCCGCCAGTGGCGGGCGGCGAGGCGGCGCCGGCCCCTCCAGCGGAGCGGGCGCCCGACAGCAGCGTTGAGCGCGACTTCTGTCGTCTTGGGTCTCGGTGACGACTGTGTCAGGTCTGCGGGGTTCCAAGGCAGGCAGGGCGT
>CAZIEQ010000237.1:0-4054 GCA_964538725.1 uncultured Acidimicrobiia bacterium
ACCCTCAGTCGATCTCGTCGATGAAGACGATCGCCGGCGCGTGTGCCTTCGCCTGCTCGAACAGGTCACGGACGCGGCTCGCCCCGACGCCCACGAACATCTCGACGAAGTCGGAGCCTGAGATCGTGAAGAAGGGGACCTCGGCTTCCCCGGCAACGGCCCGCGCCAGCAATGTCTTGCCGGTGCCGGGAGGCCCGTACAGCAGTACTCCTTTGGGAATCTTGGCGCCGAGGGAACGGAACCGCTGTGGGTTGGCGAGGAACTCCTTGATCTCCTCCAACTCCTCGACCGCCTCATCGACCCCCGCCACGTCTTTGAAAGTGACCTTGGGTTGATCACGGGTCACCTGCTTGGCGCGCGCCTTGCCGAAAGACATGACCCGGTTCCCTCCACCCTGGAATCGCATGAGGATGAAGATGAAGATCCCGAAGATGAGGACGTAGGGAAGAATCGTTCCCAGGAACCACTCGAACAGCGAGGGGTTCTCCGCATCGGCCTCCACCGACACGTTGGCGGCAAGCAGCTCCTGCGTCAGGTCGCCTTCATAGCCGTCGGGATATGACGATTTGAATCGGGTTTCGCCTCCCGGCAGCACGCCCGCCCGCAATTCACCGTTCACCTGATTGGATTTCTGTTTGATGGTGACCTCGACCACTTGGCCGGCGGTGATGTGCTGCTCCAACTCGTCGAGCGTCAGCACACTGGGCGCGGTGGCGGTGGAAACGAAGGCATTGACGATCATCACGACGAGCGCGATCACCAACACGTAGACCAGGATCGACCGTGCGGTGCGGTTCATGTGTGGCTCGTTTCCTATCCAGACGCCGCCGTCCGGCCGGGCGGCAAGGAACATGGTATGCGTTCCAGGCACCAATGCCGTCGCGACTCATCGTGCAATCGGCTGCAGCGGGGTGTTGTTTGAGGGGTCAATCCGCTACAGCAGGGGGCCGATAAGGTCAGGCCATGCGCAAGGTGGGGCTCTGGTCTCTCGTCTTCTTCGCGGTGACGGCGCTGATGCTGCCGGCAACACCGGGGTTCGCCGGCACCGCAGGTGGCGCACCCGGCGCCCATGAGCCCGGCACCGATATCGTCATGCCGGTCGTTCCCAGGCCCATCGGCGGCTACACCCTGGGGGCGTGGAACCCATATGCGGCCGACCCGCTGGGCATCGTCAATATTCACGACCAGATGCAGCGGTACTCCCACGGCACCGACTCGTGGGAAGTGTGGATATGCGACAGCACGGCCAACGGTTCCACCATCACATTCGGCCAATTCTGGAGTGTCTTCGCCGACTGGATCGTCCCCTATTACGAGGGTTGGTCCGAGGGGATGTACACCCCTGCGTTTACTGCTGCGGGGACTGTGACCGTGACCTCGAACGATACGAACGCTTGTGCCGATGCGGCTGCGCTGGCATCCGACGGAACCCACAACGGCGCCCTCATCGTGACCGACTGGAGCTTCGGCGGCCTTGGAGGGCCCGGCACCCTGTGTCCCTACCAGTCATGCGGCACCCTGCCGACGAAATACCCGGCCAACGGTCGCACCGTCTGGGTGGGGAAAAGCTCGATGCTCGGTCTTCCCAGTGTCGCCGCCCACGAAATCGGCCACGCCCTCTCCTGGCCGCATACCCCTTCGGGAACGGGATCCGACTACGACAATCCCCTCGATCTGATGAGCGGCAACTTGACACCGGGGGGGTTCACGGAGCCGCAACCCTACGGAACCCAGGCATTCAACCGCTATGCCGCCGGATGGGTACCACCTGGTGACGTCGTCATCGCCTCCGGGCCGGTCGCGGTCGATCTGGGGACACCCGACTCAGCCCACGACCAGCTTCTGGTCATACCCACCGCCACCCAGGGAGTGTTCTACGCCTTGTCGGCACGCCTCAGCTCACCGTTCGACCCGATTCCCACGTCATGGCAGGGTGTCGAGGTCTATTACGTGGATCAGTGGTGCGGTGGCAACCCGTTCCCGACAACGGGCTGTCCGTCACTGTGGCGGCATACGGTGCAATTCCCTGCCAGTCCCGGTGGCGTTGGCCACGTGCTGCACGTCGGTGAGAGCATCATCATCGAAGGAACCTCTATCGCCGTCACCGCGTCACTGGGGAACGGCTATCGCGTATCTGTCGACGGAGGCCAGCCCTGCGTCGCCGGACTGTGCGACATAGGCGACTCTCAGTTCGTCGCCGACATCGTCTGGCTGAAGGACCGGGGGATCACAGCAGGCTGTAATCCCCCACAGAACGATCTGTTCTGTCCCGAAGATCACGTCACGAGAGCTCAGATGGCGAGTCTCCTCGTCAACTTCCTCGGCTTGCCGCCGCCCACCTCTCACCTCTTCACCGACACCACAGGTTCGGTCCATAGAGACAACATCGAGTCGCTGCGCGCTGCCGGCATCACGTCGGGCTGCAACCCTCCGGCCAACGACGAATACTGCCCAGGCGACAACGTCACACGCGCCCAGATGGCCAGTTTCCTGGCCGCCGCGCTCCGGCTACCTCCCCCGCTCCAGGATTGGTTCGCCGACGACACAGGTCTGATCCACCAAGCAAACATCAATCGGATCGCCGACGCCGGGATAACGCTGGGCTGCAACCCTCCCGCCAACGACATGTTCTGCCCCGGGGGGCAGGTAACCCGGGAGCAGATGGCCGCATTCCTGCATCGTGCCGACGGCCTGTGAGGGATCGCCGATCGGCGGTCGATGGCCTGCCGGAGGCTCGAACCTCCGACGACTGAGAACTGGAGTCCAATCGTCAGTCGTCCTGGTCCATCACGGCCACATAGGGCAAGTTGCGGTACTTGCCTTCGAAGTCCAAGCCGTAGCCAATGACGAAGTCCGGTGGAATCTCGAAGCCGATGTAACGGGCATCGATAGGCACCCGCTGGATTCCCTTCTTCCACAGCAACGCCGCCAGTTCCAGGGAGGCCGGTGCCCGAACTCGAAGACTGCGGATGAGGTAGCTCAACGTGAGGCCCGAGTCGATGATGTCTTCAACGATGAGGACATTGCGCCCCGCTATCTCCTGGTCGAGATCCTTCAGAATGCGGACCACCCCCGAGGTGTGGGTGCCTGTTCCATAGGAAGAGACCGCCATGAAGTCGAACTCGACCGGCAAGTCTATGTGACGTGCCAGGTCCGCCATCACCATGAACGCGCCTTTGAGCACACCGACCAGCAGGAGGTCTTTCCCCGAATAGTCGGCGCTGATGGCGGCGCCGATCTCGGCCAGCTTGGCTTCGATCTCCTCGGATGTGATCAGTGTGCGGCCGACCTTCACGATCCCTCCCACTCCAGCCAGGCAAAACGGCGTGTCGTCGCGTCGGGCCACGCCCAGGCCGCGGAGCGTACCCCGGCGATCCAAACAAGCCTGCCAGCCGAGCATGCCACCGGCCATCTCCGGCGGCGTGCCGGCGGCACTTCCGCCTCGGCCAAGGCGTTGAAAAGCGTCTTGTGCCCTCCACCGATGTCGATGGTGTCTCCAGGCCGCCCCACCCTGACGAGGAGGCGCCTACCCAGCCTGGTGGCGTCAACGACCCGGGTGCGACTCCCCAGCGGCCATGCCGACGGAGGACATACCTCGACCCGTGCCGTCAGCCGATGCGAGCCAAAGGTGGTCGAGCCGGGAACGTCGAGAGCCGTGTCGGCCACCTGGGTCAACGCGCCGCTGTCCAGAACCAGATAGGCACCCTCCCTGACAGCGCCGACACCCCTCTCCAGATCTGCAGCGGGACGTCCCCGGGCAACGGCCAATGCCCTGTCGACGGCGGCGTGCCCGACGCCACCGACACCACACAAGTCCACTGCCCGGCGCACCACCCGGCGCGCCACCGCAAGGGGCAATGCCTGCAGTGGGCCCGCAGGCACCCACACCCGCCCTTCTACCCGCCGAATCGGTACCGCGGACACCCGGGCTTCGATGAGCGCCTCGTCGGCGGCGGCGAGGCCGGCGAGGCGGGCCAAGGCGGGGCGCAGCCTGGGGTTGTACTCGGCCTCGAGGCGTGGCAGCAGGCGGTGGCGCAGACGGGTGCGCAATACC
>CAZIEQ010000238.1:0-1662 GCA_964538725.1 uncultured Acidimicrobiia bacterium
GTGGGCGGGGGGGGGGGCCCCGGCCGGAGGGCGGAGGGGGGGGGGGCCGGGAGCGCCTCAGCGGCGAGGGAGGGGGCCGGCGTAGCCGGCACGAAACATGACCCAACCCTCCTCGACGGGGGGCCGGCTGTGCTACTCCGGCGGCGGTGGGGGGATCCCCTCAAATGGATATGGGCCGCCCAACGCCATGCCGCGGCGGATCTGATCGACGGCGAGCTGGTCGCCCAGCGACGGTGCGTTGGTGGCTGCGATCGCTTCGCCGAGGGCGTCCGCGGCCAGGCGGTCACCCAGCGACGGTGGGCGCCTGGAACGCCGATGCCGTGCTGCCAGGGCTGCTGCGGCTGCGGCGGCGACGACGGCTGCAGGGACGGCCAGGTCACCGACGCCGCCGCCCCCGCCGCTGTTGGCAGGAGCAGCCGGCAGCGCCGGAGCTGCGTCCCCGGATGGCGGTGTGGGTGGGGCCGCCACGACGGTTTGGGAGTTTTCCGCTTCGGGGGGACATTGTTGCGCCAGCGGCTCGACCTGGCGCAGCAGGCTGTGGGCTGCGTCGTCGAGCAACGCATCGGGGAAGGCGGCCTCCGAGGTCCACTTCCACCCCACTTCGGCGGCTGCCGTCGAGCTGGGGAGCTGACGGGTGTTCTCGGCATCGGGGGGACAGAACCACACAGGGGCCGCGGTGCCTTCGGGCCACCAGTGGGCGTCGAAGGTGAGGTCGATCCCGTAGTCGGGATCGGTATATCCGCCCGCTGTCTGATAGCTACACATCAGCCGCAGCACTCCTGCGTCGGCCGGCGGCGCCAGCAACGTTGCGGTGAGCGGCCAACCCTGCACGGTGTCGGGGCAGGCGGGTGCCGGCTGTTGAGCGGACGCCTGGCCGCTCCACGCTACGAGGAGAGCCGGCAGCGTCAGCACGCCGGCTGCCAGCCCGCGGTGCCGCATTCGAGGCCTCGGCATGGGCGCAGTGTTCATCCACCCAATATCGGCTGCACCGCTCACCAGTTGAGCAGGCGGGTCCGCCCCCACTCCAGCGGGGAAGGTGGATAGCCGAAGGTCGGAGACGGAGGGTTCGGCGTCGCTGCCCGCAGCCATGGATGCGGGTCCAGGTCTTCGATTGGCAACGGGTCGATCAGGAGGATGAATCGTCCGGGCCCAGATCCACATCCGCAGTGAGCGTGTTCGTCTGCAATGACGACAACGGCACCGTTTTCGGATCGGATGTCCACAGGTCCACCTGCGGGGTGCCGCCAGGCTCCAGGGTCAGCTTCGCTATCCGAACTCCGCAGTCCAGTCGAGGGTGACTTCTACGAACGCTTCGTCGTAGCCGCCCTGGTCGTCGGCTATCGCGTAGCTCCAGCGGACCAGCTGTCTTCCGATGCCGGACTCACCCACTCTGAAGTGAACCCTCGGCGCTGCAGCAGCGGCGGTGTCGTACCACGAGTCGTCGATGTAGTAACAGCCTTCCAAACAGGTGAAGTCGAGGATCGTCAGCAGGCTGCCGGTCGGGTTGACGTCGTTGTCGGTGACCGGGATGTACCACTGGGTCAGCGAAATACTGGGATTGTCCGGAGGACCGATCTCATAGCCGACGTCGTCGCGTGCGTCCAGTACGGCGGGTTGGAAGGTGGCGGTTGCCGTCTGGTCACCGTTGACGGTGAGGGTGCA
>CAZIEQ010000238.1:1762-4047 GCA_964538725.1 uncultured Acidimicrobiia bacterium
CTGGGACAGTTGATGCCCGGCGGGCTGCTGGTCACCGTGCCGCTTCCCGAACCGGCCATATTCACATTCAACAGGTACTCGGCGGGTTGGAAGGTGGCGGTTGCCGTCTGGTCACCGTTGACGGTGAGGGTGCAGGTGCCTTGGCCGCTGCACGGCCCCGACCAGCCGGTGAACACCGATCCCGGCGACGGGGTGGCTGTCAGGGTGACGGTGGTGCCTTCGGTATAGGTCTGGCTGCAGTCGCTGGGACAGTTGATGCCCGGCGGGCTGCTGGTCACCGTGCCGCTTCCCGAACCGGACACGTTCACATCCAACAGGTACTCGGCGGGTTCGGCGACGGCCCGCGACCACACGTATTTGTAGCCCCCTTCACCATATTCGAGATCGGCGATTTCGTATCCGCCGGCGAGGTGGCTTTCCATGGCCTGGTGGGTCTCCTCGAAGTTTCGCCGCCATGACATGCCACCTTCGCGGCCGGATCCTTCCGAGAAGACGGCAACCCATTTGCCGTCGCCGTGTTCGATGTCCGTCACCGTCCAGCCGGGATCCAACGACTCGAATTCGTCGACGATCTCGTCCCATGAACCGCGGGAGATCACCGACTGGGCTGTGATGCCGGTCCCTTTGCTGACCACGATCACCCAACCCGCTTCGCCGTGTTCGATGCCGGTGACGGCGAAGCTCTCGTTCCACTGCTCTTCGATGTATGACAGGGCGTTGTTCCACGAGCTCGGCGGCTTAACGCCCTGCTGCCCGTAGCCGCTGCCGCCTGAATACACCAAACTCCACTGGTCACCGGCGCCGGACTCCAGGTCGGTTATCCGCAGGTCGTTGTCCCAGGCGGAGAGGTATTCGGCTCGGATGTCATCCCAGGCGCCGATCCACATTCCCTGTTTGGTGTATCCGGTGTTGGGTGAGAACACGGCCGTCCAGCGGGTGGTGGCGCAGTCCGGCGGACAGTCGAACCCGGTTCCCCCGGCGCCGTCACCGTATGAGACGTCGACTATGCGGCTGCATCCCCACGCCCTCTGGATGGCCTGTGAGTCCAGATACACCCCCGATAACAGGGGATGGGTCACCTTGGCGCAGTCGATGAACTCCTCTGCGTGGCCTTGAGCCTCGGCAACGGTGTCGCCGGCGCCGTAATGAACCGCGGTCCAGTAGATGCCCGACTGGGCGATACAGACCGGATACAACGGGCTCGACAGTACCTTGATCCAGCTCTTCCAGCTCTTCCCCGGCAGGTATTTCTGGCGGCACACCGCTTCCAGATCGACGAAAAAAGTGTCGTCACATTGACTCTGGGTGGTCCACAGCGTCCCGTAGCACAGGTCGTGGTAGTTGCACCATGCCTGGAAGTTGCTTTCCGACACTCCGTCGGCGATGGCGATGGCGAGCACATCCGGCTGAAGTGCCAGGGCGGCAGCGGCGATCCCTGCGATGTCGAAGTCCGGTGTGTAGTAGGAGATGGCGCCTTGCTGCCCGCAGCCGTCCATCTTGTCGTGTTTGGCCGTTGCCGGGTCTGTCGACTGGAGGGAGAACAGGGCGGTGGTGGCCAGGGCCAGCACCACGAAGCGCCCGATGGTGCGTCTCGACCTGGTGTCGCGGCCCGCAGGCGGCAGGCCGGCAGCGGTTTGATCAACCATCGCTGACGATGTCCATGGTCGGTTGAGTGATCGAGGTCGTGGTGGGGGTCTCGGCGATCAACGGTATGAGGATGCCGCCTCCCTCGTGCTGCTGGGCACGGGCCCGGAGACCGGATTCGATGTCGGCGTCGGGACAGCCGAGTCTCTCCGCCTCCGCCACCAGCGCATCTCCCTGAGCTGCTACGTCCGGCGGGATGACCGATTCGAGTGAATCGCCCGGCCGGTATTGGCTGTTGGCAGAGGTGAGCACCGCATCCAACGCCTCGTCGACAACGACCAGATAGTCGAAGACGGACTCGGCCAGGTCGTCACACGGGGAGCTCGATGCCTGGGTCGTGCCGGGACCGGCTCCGGCCCCGCCGAACCAGTCGAAGGGATCTGCCAGTCCCATGTAGACGACGCCCGATCCCAGCACGGCAACCACCAGACCCACCACCACTGTGCGTTTCCCACGGCGCTTGCCTTCTGGCGGTGGGGGTGCTTCCGGCGGTGGAGGCGCCATCTCCGGTGGGGGTCGTCGATGGTGCCCGCTGTCGCTGAGAGGCCGGCCGCAGCGGCGGCATTGGGTCCGGGCAGACTTGTTGACTTTGGCGCAATGATCGCAGACGAGTCTGCTCTTCCCCCGAGCCATCGGGTGCC
>CAZIEQ010000239.1:0-4023 GCA_964538725.1 uncultured Acidimicrobiia bacterium
TATAGCACCCTCGGTCGTCGCAACAATCCGCGCTCAGGCACAATTTCGCGCGGCCCGGCCGCCGGAGTTGTCGCCTGCGATCTTGTATTCGATAGTTGAGTTGAAGGAGCCACGGCATCGGGTGACACACCCGGTGACGGATGATTCCGGTCTGACACAGCGGTGCGACCGGTGGGGAGAGCAAGTGGCGCAGGAGACGGGTGCCCCGGGACCCGGCGAGGATGGCCGCCGGATGGTCCGGGCCTTCACCCGGCTCACCGAACTCGAAGTCGTTCAGATCTCCGGTCACCATCACCATGGCATGTGGATCGGCGTCGAACACCATGTCTACGAAAGCCCGCACGACATGTGCCTGGCCCTTGCGCTGGACCTCGCTCACCCGTATCGGCGGCCAGTTGATGCCGAACAGCGGATCGTCGCCACGCTTCGACTTGAAGTGGTTCCCGATGATCGTGACGACGTGGCCGCGAATGCGGAACACACCGACCAGCGGCTCTCGCCCCGGGCTGGGGCTGGAAGGCCCGAAGGCGGCTTCGGTGCCGGGCACGACGGCTTCGGTGATCTGGAAGGCATCGAGCAGATCAACCCGGTCGTCGTCCCATAGGAACCCGACCTCGATGCCTCTTCCGTCGCTCGTCTCGAACGACGTTGCCACGTAGTCGGTGCCGGCGGCTGCATTCACCCGGTCACCCAGCTCCTGGAGGATTTCTGTGTTCTCCACCTCCTCCACGACGAGAACGTCGGGAAGACGCAGCTCGACGCGAACCGCCAACGCCAGCTTCGTCAGCTGCGTTTCTAGCTCGGCGGCGTCGGCAGCGCCTCCAGTACCGATGTCGTCCTTGTCCGGGTTGTCGACCAGGTCGAAGAGATTCTCCACGTTGAAGGTGGTGATGGTCGTGTCGCCCCGGCTACCGCTGCGGTTCGACACCGGACTCGAGCGCAAGGCCTGGAAGGTCCCGTCAAACGCCGTCGGCTGCAGTTTGTAGGCCCCGAATGTGTAATCCACAATGCCGGTGAGGCTTCGCACCAAGTCGCCGGGAACGGTCTCAATGGGGTCCACCAGCGTGGCGTCGTCCACCAGGATCCGCTCCGGGTTGTAGTCGACCTCACCCCTGCCGAGCGACCTGATGATCAAGGCGTGGGTGTTGGGGTGGTATCCCGAGCCCAGCTTGGTGTTACCGGGGGCCACCATGGCGAATTCCCCAAAGCCGGAAGTCGCCGCCACCACAGTCCCCATACGTACCTCGACCAGCATGCCTTCCAGCGGTTCCCAAAAGTCGATACCTTCGAGAATCGACTCGTCGGGAAGCTCGGTCAGCAGGACCGGAGCCGGTGGTGGATTGCCACTGGAGATCAACTCGATCAGCTCGGTGTCGTCGATGCGGGTCCGCGGCAGCTGGGTACCGAACTGTTGCTCCTCGACTTCGCCGACGATTCGCACCAGATCACCGATGACAGGGGTGATGCTGAGGCGGTCGGCGTCGTCGACGAAGATCCCGTCGGAGGTGGCAGGGTCACCGTCGCCTGCAGGATCCTGGATCCACATGTCACGGCCGTTGTCGGTGATTGCGGTGACGACACCCACCGTCTCCACGGTGATGCCCTCCCAGGTCGAGAACTGTCCACTCCCCTGGATCTCCATGACTGTTACCACCGGCGGTGGAGGTGGCGGGGGAGCGTCGCCGCCGGCAGGAGTGTTGTCCGATCCCAGGTTGAAGTCAGAAATGACCCAGTCGGCGGCGCTGTCGGTGTCGATTCCCTCGGGGTCGCGCCGGGCACCCGCCGGGAAGAACGAACCGTCGGGACCGACGACCGGTGCACCGAACCAGAACGTATCCCCGGGGTCGCCGTCGGTGAGGGCAACCGCGTCCACAACGACTTCAGCCCCGGTAGCGTCGCTGCCGACTATGGATGCGGTTTCCACCAGGGCGTAGGTGGTGCTCGAGTTCTCGAACGTGTTGGCGCCGATGGCGACGTTGGGGACAACTCCATAGTTGGCGGCCAGCCCGTCGGGATTGCCGATCAGGTAATGGCTGTTGGCTCCGATGACGTCGGCGGCGCCGAAGTCCAACCGGTAGTCGATGGCGCCGTTGCTGGTGATGTCATCGGATTCGACTGCGATCAGGCTCAGCCCGTCGAGGGAGAAGCCCGCGTCACCTATCAACTCGACGTATTCGGTGTCGTCGGTGCCGGTATGGCTGACGAAAACCTCGTTGAGCAGCACAGGGTCGCCGGTCGTCGCGGGAGCTGAAACTGTTGGGATGAGGCCAGCCACCAAGGCCCCCGCACCTGCCATGGCACGCCACCGATATCTCATTCCCCCTCCTCGTCTCTCGGCTAGCGGATCTCGGGATCAGCCTCAGAACCTACTCGGCGCGTCCGCCTGTCGAAGGATCCGTGGCGTCGCGGCTCCACCCACTATCGGATCCGGTACGCTGACGGGTCATGCAGCTCATCAACCATTGGATCAACGGAAAACCCTCCACCGACGAACCAACCCGAACTGAACCCGTGTTCAACCCCGCAACCGGGGAACAGACGGCGGCTGTAGTCATGGCGGACACCCGCACCGTCGACCATGCCGTTGCCGCTGCAGCCCGCGCCCTCCAGGAATGGCGCTACACGTCGCTGACGGCCCGCACCCGGATCCTGTTTCGTTTCCGCGATCTGGTAGATCGCAACGTGGACGAGTTGGCTGCCATGCTCACCGCCGAGCACGGCAAAGTGTTCACCGACGCCAGAGGCGAGGTGCAGCGCGGTCTCGAGGTCATCGAATTCGCCTGCGGAATTCCCCAGCTGATCAAAGGCGACTACTCAGAAAACGTGTCCACCAGCGTCGACAGCTATTCGATCCGCCAGCCGCTCGGTGTCGTAGCCGGCATCACCCCTTTCAACTTTCCCACGATGGTCCCCATGTGGATGTACCCGATCGCCATCGCCTGCGGGAACACATTCGTTCTCAAACCTTCGGAGAAGGACCCTTCTACCTCCAACCGGGTAGCCGAACTGTGGGCTGAAGCCGGCCTCCCCGATGGGGTCTTCAACGTCGTTCACGGCGACAAGGTGGCAGTCGATGCGCTGCTCGAACATCCCTCGGTGGCCGCGGTCAGCTTCGTCGGATCCACCCCAATAGCCCGCTACATCTACGAGGAAGCGACCCGCACGGGCAAGCGGGTGCAGGCGCTCGGCGGAGCCAAGAACCACATGGTGGTTCTGCCCGACGCCGACATGGATCTGGCGGCAGATTCTGCGGTCAACGCTGCCTACGGCTCTGCCGGTGAGCGCTGCATGGCCATATCGGTGCTCGTAACCGTTGGTGATGCCGCCGACCGGCTCCTCCCCAAGGTCATCGAGCGGATGGCCCAGGTAAACGTTGCCGACGGTATGGAAGATGGGGCGGATATGGGACCCCTGGTCACACTCCAGCACCGCGACAAGGTGGCCGGCTACATCGACACGGGTCTCGCCGAAGGCGCCGACCTCGTCGAAGACGGCAGACGTCTCGCCGCCGAGCAGGATGGATTCTTCCTCGGACCCACACTGTTCGACAACGTCACCCCGGAAATGACGATCTACAAAGACGAGATCTTCGGACCGGTGTTATCAACGGTGCGGGTGGACGATTTCGAGGAGGCGATGACTCTGTTGGAAGACAACCCTTACGCCAACGGGGTTGCCATCTTCACCAACGACGGCGGAGCTGCCCGCAAATTCCAGAACGAGGTGCCCGTGGGAATGGTGGGCGTCAACGTTCCGATACCGGTACCGATGGCCTACTACTCGTTCGGCGGGTGGAAGGCTTCGCTTTTCGGTGACGCCAAGGTCCACGGCGCCGAAGGCGTCAACTTCTACACGCGCAGCAAGACCGTGACGAGCCGGTGGCCCGATCCGAGCCACCGGGGAAAGAACCTCGGCTTCCCTCAAAACGAGTAGAAGCCGCAACCTTCCCCCATTTCGGCGTTGCTCACCGCCGAGATGTGGCGCTCCACGACGCCAACACAGGCAGGGCGACACGTTAGGACG
>CAZIEQ010000240.1:0-4017 GCA_964538725.1 uncultured Acidimicrobiia bacterium
CGTTCGCGCCGCCACGCCGCCATGCTTTGCTTTGCCCCCCACCGGCCTCGCCGATGCGCCGCCCCCCACCCGCCTCGATGATGCGGCTGCCGCGCTCCTGCCCGCCGGCGGCTTCCTCCGCCCGCGCCTTGGCAGGGGCACGCCGCCCCTTACGCGCCCGGCCACCGGTTGCCAGGGCGGCTTCGGCAGCGATCTTCTCCCTGGTGGCCGTCAGCGACGGCACCACATCTCCCTTGTAAACCCAGACCTTCACACCGATGGTGCCCACTGTGGTGATCGCAGTCGACTGGCCGTAGTCGACGTCCGCCCGCAGAGTGTGCAGGGGAACACGTCCCTCCCGGTACCACTCGCGCCGGCCCATGTCGGAACCGCCGAGACGGCCTGAACACTGCACCCGCACGCCCTGGGCGCCGGCCCGCATTGCAGTGGCCACCGCCCGTTTCATGGCGCGGCGGAATGACACCCGTCCCTGAAGTTGATCGGCGATGCCGCGCGCCAGCAGTTGGGCATCGGTCTCGGCTCCCTGAACCTCTATGACGTTGAATTTGACGGCGCGGCCCACCATCTTCTCCATCGTGGACCGGAGACGCTCAGCCTCGCTTCCCTGCCGCCCGATGACTACTCCGGGACGCGCCGTGTGGACGTCGATCTGGATCTTCTTGTCCCCGATACGCTCGATGTCGACCCGGCTCACTGCGCCGCGCGTCAACTCCTTGCGCAGATAATCGCGAATCTTGGCGTCCTCCACCACATGAGCGGCGTATTCCTTCTCGGAGTACCAGCGCGATTTCCAATCGGTGACGATGCCGAGCCGGAGGCCGTAGGGATGAATCTTCTGACCCATCAGCCCTCACCTCCTTCTTCCCGCTCGTCGGACAGAATGATGGTTATGTGGCTGGTCCGCTTGCGGATCCGGGTTGCCCGTCCGCGGGCACGGGGGCGGAACCGCCGCAGGGTAGGGCCTTCGTCGGCGCGGACATCGGTTATGAACAACTCGTCGGCGTCGAGGGCGTGGTTGTGCTGCGCGTTGGCCACCGCAGACTCGAGCACTTTGGCGATGGGCTCGGTGGCGCGTCGCGGTGTGAACGCCAGCATGGCGCGTGCCTCCGCCACCTCCAAGCCGCGCAGGTGGGTGAGGACCTGACGCACCTTGGAGGGCGGCTGGCGGACAAAGCGGGCTTCGGCGCGCACCATCATCGTTTCCGTGCCGCCCTCTCTCCGGCATGGCCGCGGAAGGTGCGGGTGGGGGCAAACTCGCCGAGCTTGTGGCCCACCATCGACTCGGTTATGTACACCGGTACGTGCTTGCGTCCGTCGTGGACTGCCAGCGTGTGACCCACCATCTCGGGAATGACGGTCGAACGCCTGCTCCATGTCCTTATCACTTTCCTGTCGCCGCTCTTGGCCGCCCGCTCGATCTTCTCCAACAGGTGGTCGTCGACGAAGGGCCCTTTCTTCAGGCTGCGGGCCATCTACCTACGTCCCTTCTTCTGCCTACGTCGCACGATCATGCGATCGCTCGCCTTGTTCTTCCTGCGGGTACGACCCTCCGGCTTTCCCCACGGGCTCACCGGGTGCCGTCCGCCAGAGCTCTTGCCTTCACCACCGCCAAGGGGATGGTCCACCGGGTTCATGGCTACACCCCGGGTCTGCGGCCTTCTCCCCTGCCAGCGGCGACGACCGGCCTTGCCCAGCTTGACGAGCTCCGATTCGGTGTTTCCCACCTGGCCGATGGTGGCCCGGCAGTCCAGTTCGACGAGACGCATCTCACCAGACGGCAGCCGCAGCAGGGCGTTGGCCCCTTCCTTGGACATGAGCTGGATCCCGGTGCCGGCGGAACGGCCCATCTTGGCGCCGCCTCCGGGCCGCAACTCGACGGCGTGTACCACGGTCCCGGCAGGAATGTTGCGCAGCGGAAGCGCATTACCGGGCCGTATTTCCGCTCCGGAGCCCGACCGCAGGCGATCGCCCACCTGCACACCGGCAGGGGCGAGGATGTAACGCTTCTCTCCGTCGACGTAGTGCAGCAAGGCGATGCGGGCGTTGCGGTTGGGGTCATACTCGACGGCAGCCACCTTGGCGGCGATGTCGTCCTTGTTGCGACGGAAGTCGACGGTGCGGTAACGCCGTTTGTGACCCCCGCCACGGTGGCGCGACGTGATACGCCCATGGGCGTTGCGGCCCGATGAACGCTTCTTCCCGCTGACGAGTCCCTTCTCGGGCTTGGAACGCGTCACATCGGCAAAATCCGAGACGGTCTGGAACCGCCGACCCGGCGAAGTTGGTTTCTGCTTCTTGACTGCCATGGCTACACCGCGTAGATGTCGATGTTGTCTTCAGGAGCCAGCGTGACCAGAGCGCGCTTGGTGTTCTTGCGCCGCCCCACTACCCAGCCGGTCCTCTTCCACTTGCCTTTGCGGTTCACGGTCCTCACCGAGGTCACTTCGACGTCGAAGATGGCCTGTATGGCCTGTTTGATCTCGGTCTTGTTGACCCGGCGATCGACGAGGAACGTGTAAGTGTTGAACGCCTCCATCTGGTCGAAAGCCTTCTCGGAGACGACCGGTGCGATGATCACGTCGCGAGGGTTCTTCACGATTCGTCACCCCCTTCGGGTATGAAGTCGTCGTCGGTCACCGCGAACGCGCCGGCACCGGTCAGCCCCTGCAGGGCATCACCGGTGAAAAGGATCGTGTCCGCCCACAACACGTCGTGGGCGCTGAGAGCCCGCACCGCATCCACCATGCCCCCCGCCAGGTTGCGGAACGACCTCGAAGCGGTGCCTTCGCCCGGTTGAACGACGAGCAAGAACTTCCCCTGCAGCCCAACGGCCGCCAGCAGTTCGGCGGCCGACCTGGTTTTCGGTGTCGACCAGCCGATCCGATCCACAACGGCCACCCGCCCCGCCGCGGCTCGCACCGAAAGGGCACTGCGCAGAGCGAGCTGCTTCATCTTCTTCGGCGTCCGCTGCGCATAGCTGCGCGGCCGGGGACCATGAGCCACACCACCGCCCCGCCATTGCGGGGACCGGCTGGAGCCATGCCGTGCCCGCCCGAGGCCTTTCTGCCGCCACGGCTTGCGGCCGCCGCCGCGTACCTCACTCCTCGTCTTGGTGGAATGAGTCCCGGCACGTGCGGCGGCCCGCTGCGCGGTGACGACCTGATGCAGCACCGCGTGGTTGGGCTCGCAACCGAAATACGTGGGATCGAGTGCCACATCGCCCTTGCGGGCGCCGTCGTCGCCGAACAGCGGAGCGGTCAGATCAGCCAAGTGCCTTCACCGCCTCTCGAATCAGCACGATCGAGCCCCTGCCGCCCGGCACCGCACCTTTGAGCAGCAGCAAACCCTGCTCGGTGTCGATATCGAACACCTCGAGGTTGAGCACCGTTCGGCGCTCCCCACCCATGCGGCCCGCCATCGGCATGCCTTTGAACACCCGGGAGGGGGTGGCGCAGGCACCGATGGCACCCGGTGCCCGGTGGACCCGATGGACGCCGTGGCTGGCACCCTGCCCGGAGAAGTTGTGCCGTTTCATCACACCGGAGAAACCCTTGCCTTTGCTGACTCCGGCCACGTCGATCTTCATGCCTTTGGTGAACACGTCACCCACCGCGAGTTCTTGGCCCAGCTCGTATGAGTCGGGGTCCTCTACCCGCACCTCCACGAGATGGCGGGCCGGCGCCACCCCGGCACGGGCAAAATGTCCCGCAGTGGGCTTGTTGACCTTGCGCTCGTCGAGCTCTCGAAAAGACAGCTGCACCGCGGCGTAGCCGTCGGTGGCCGGTCGCTTCACCTGAACGACCTTGCACGGCCCGACCCGCAACACCGTCACCGGCACGGCCGAGGCATCATCGGCAAACACCTGGGTCATCCCCAGCTTCTCGCCGAGCAAAGCGTTCACAGCTTGATCTCCACTTCGACACCGGCGGGAAGGTCGAGCCGCCTCAACGAGGCGACCGTCTTCCGGGGCGGGGCGACGGTGTACATCCACGCGTTTCGGCTCTCTATACGTCCGAA
>CAZIEQ010000241.1:0-3973 GCA_964538725.1 uncultured Acidimicrobiia bacterium
GAAGGACCGTGAGGTGGAGGCAGAGGGCCAGCGCGCGTTGCTGCGGTCACGAGTCCTCCTCGTAGGCGCCGGCGGGCTCGGCTCACCGGCCGCCCTGTATCTGGCGGCTGCCGGCCTCGGAACGTTGGGCATCGTCGACGGTGACCGCATCGAGGTCTCCAACTTGCAGCGTCAGGTGATACACGCCACTCCCCGGGTGGGAGAAAGCAAGGTGGAGTCGGCCCGGCTGGCGGTGACGGCTCTCAACCCCGACGTGAGTGTGCAAACCCACGACGAAGACCTCGAGGCCGCCAACGCCTTGACGCTGATGGCGGGATACGACGTCATAGTCGACGCTACCGACAACTTCCCCACCCGCTACCTGATCAACGACGCCTCCATGCATCTGCGGACTCCTGTGGTACATGCATCGGTGCACCGTTTCGAAGGCCAGCTGTCGGTGTTCCACCCCTACCGGGGGCCCTGCTACCGCTGCCTGTTTCCGCAGCCGCCGCCACCGGAGCTGGCCCCCTCCTGTGCCCAAGCCGGGGTGCTCGGCGTCTTGCCTGGGGTTCTCGGCTCGTTGCAAGCCACCGAAGTGCTCAAGCTGCTTCTCGGCGCCGGTGAGCCGCTGGTGGGCCGTCTCCTCACCTACGACGCCTTGCAGCAGGAGTTCCTCACCTTCCGCATCGATCGAAACCCCCAATGCCCCACATGCAGCGACGACGCACATCCTCCGCAGCTGGTCGACTACGACGCCGCCTGCAGGCCTGCCTAGACACAGCTCAGACTGCGAGCGGACGCCATCGGCTCCAGCCGTGTGGCATCGGTCGGGACACCGGGCCGGCGGCACGCACTGCGGCCACCGAGTGTGGCGCCGGGGACGAGCCGCTGATCTGGCCGTCTGGCTCCGGCTCCGCCTCTTCGCGCGGTGAATCCTGTGAAGGCTCAGGGTCGAGCAGATCTGCGGGACCTCGCATGAACACCACCGTCACCCACATCCTGTCGGCCCCATCCACCACCACGCCGACCCCGACGTAGTTGTAGTCGCCGGTGATGTTGGCGGCATGCGACGGCGATGCCATGAACGCTGCCTGCAGTGCATCGACGCCGGGGCCGACTCCCACATTCTCGCCCAACGCCTCCCAACCTGAGGTCACCGATCCCAGGCCGGGGTTGTGGAACATCTCTCCCGCGTCACCCATCGCCGCCGAATGGCGGCGCGCGTCGTCCACCAGATCCCAGTAGACCTGAAGTGGTGGAAGGCCCCTCGCGGTCCTCTCCGCATTGATGCGCGCCACGAAGGCAGCTTCAACTCCCCCATCCGCGACCGCCGCAGGCACCGGCAGCGCAGCCAGTACCACCGCGACGATCAGCACTATGCGTCGCATCCCGCCCGCTACTCTCTGTAGGCAGAGTGACTACTCTGCGTATCGGCAGGGGATGCGAACGCTTGAGCGGGTTCAGTACCGAGATGCGCCGGCGACGAGGCCGGCGAGGGCGACTCCCTCCCCTGCAAGGAAGGCCCATCCGGTGCGCAGCAGATGGTCTCCGCCTCCGGCGATGACGACCACAGCTGCCGCTGCCAGGCCCAGGGCCCACGCCGCCGCCTGGCGTCCGGCAACCCCGCGGGCAACCAGAGTCTGCTGGACGACGAGCGCCGCGGTGGCCAGGATCACCCCGGACGCTGCCAGGGCCGCCAGGACGGGCGAGGGGCGGAAATCGTCCCCAAAAAGCACGGCGACGGCGCCCGGTCCCACGAAATAGCCCACCACAAAGGCTATGGCTCCCAACCCGACTGCGACGGCCGCGATACGACGCGCCCACAATCCGAGGCGCGGCGACGAGCCGCCGGCCACCAAAGCAGTGAACTCGGGGAGGATGCGCGCCATCAGCGAATAGGACAGGGTGAGCGGTGCCCGGAACAGCAGGAAGGTGACGAAGAAGACGCTGAACTCGGTGGGAGTAGCTCCCAAGGCCCCCACCACCAGAGGCCCGGCAGCGAGGATCGTCTGCGCCGACGCGTTGGCGGCCACAAACCCTGCCAGGAACCGACCGGCTGCCGGCATCGGCCTGGTGGCGACCTCGGGATCTCGCCAGGGGCGGAAGGCAAACACACTCAGCGGAGCCACCACCATGGCCCATCCCAGAGCAACAGCGCCCATTCCCACAGCAAGCACCACCGCAGCGACAACGAGACGGGACAAAGATTCGGCAAGGGTGGCTCCTCCGTAGTCGCGGTAACGCAGGTTGCCCGCCAGATGTCCCCGGCCAAGCATGAACGAGGCGTAGGTACCCACCAGCAAGGGAGCCAGCACGGCGAATGCGTCCTGCCCTTCGAAATACTCGTCGATGGTGAGCGCCGTGAACACACCGAGCCCGGCGGCGGCAAAGCCGAAGGTCACCGCAATCAGGCGTGTCGGCGGTCCCGACTCCGCGCCCCCGATGCGCAGGCGGCGGATGGTGATCTGCTCGACCGGAAGCAGCAGGATGGTCACCAGCAGGAATTGGACCGTCCACAGGGCTGCTACCGGGGCAAAAGCCTCGGCACCCAGGACCCTCCCGCCGGCCAGCTGAAACAGGTAGGCACCGGCCGCGGCAAGGGCAGTTGCCACGACCATGAAGCCGGTGCCGTCGTCCCGGCCGAACAGGCGCGTCGCAGCTTTGGCTGGAGGGGTTGACATGGAGCCAGCCAACGGTAGTTGCGCCTCGGCGCTCGGCGGCCGCGGCTCCCGTGCGAACATCAGCGGGCCGGCTGCCGGGCACGCGCACAACCGCCCGGCGTGACCATCTAGCCTCGCCTGCCGTGACCAACGAACGCCGGGCGGCCACAGTGGGTGCTTTGTCGACTCTTCCGCTGCTGGTCTGGTGGCTCGGATGGTCTCCGGCAGTCGTCGACACCTACGGCCTCGATCAGCTCTCCCAGGCGCGCGCCTTCTCCTTCACGGACACCACACCCGCCTTCTATGCGCTCACCGTCTGGCTCATCGGCCTCGGAGGACATGCGCCGGCACTGGTAGCTCTCGCTCAACTGGCTGCGCTGGCAGTGCTGTTGGTCGTGGCGGCCCGACGCCTCACCCGCCTCGGCGTCCCCTGGTGGCTTTCCGGCGGAGTGGCGGTGGCCATCGGTTTGCTGCCGGCCGTCGGCAATGTCGCGGTGACACTGTGGAACGACACCGCAGCCGGACTGGCAGGGCTGTGGGTGTTCGTCGAGTTGCTCGGTCTCGCCGCCACCCGTCGATACCTGTCGTCGCCGTGGGCCCGGTACCGCCTCACAGCAGGCCTCACCATGTGGTGGCTGTACGGGGGAGGAGGCGGAGTTGCCACCGTCGTCGTTGTCGCGCTCATCGCCGTTGTCGTCCGCGGCCGTTCCGCATATGTCGTCGGCGCCGGCACCGTCATCGCGGTGGCGGCGGTGCACATAGGCGCCTATGCAGTCCTCCCCGTGGAGCGGGGCTCGGCACACGCCGCCGAGATCCTGGCTCCAGTGGTTGCCGACGTATACCGGCACCACCAGAACAGCTTCGGTTCCGACGACCTCCGCCTCATGGAGCGAGTCGCGCCTTTGGACGTGTGGACAGAGGCCTCCCAGTGCGAGGACGGCAACCAGCTGCTCGAAGATCGCCAGTTCGACGTCGCCACGTTACGGGCCGACGATGACGCCTTCCGCAGCTTGGGATGGCGAACAGTCTTCGGTGAGCCGTTACAGGCGATCGGCTACCGGCTGTGCGCGGCCAGCTTCCTGTGGGTGCCCTCCCAGCCCGCCGGGGGCTACTTCGATCTGCCCTCATACGCCATTCCACCCAACAGCTTCGACATCGAGCGGGACCCGATGTCGTGGTGGGCGTTCAACGCCACCAAGGCCGTTCTGGTGCGTACCCAGCAACCTGACAGGCTGTGGCTGTGGTGGCGCCCCGCCAGGCCCTTGGGGCTGGCGGCGGCCGCTCTCCTGGTCCGCCTTGTCCGCGGGCGTCGCCGCGCTGCGGCGCGCGCG
>CAZIEQ010000242.1:0-3967 GCA_964538725.1 uncultured Acidimicrobiia bacterium
TATGTCGTGCAGGAAGACGAGGTCGTGATCGTCGACGAGTTCACAGGCCGGCTTATGCCCGACCGCGAGTGGCGCGACGGGCTGCACCAGGCCGTCACCGCCAAAGAGCAACTCGAGATCGAACCGCCCAAGGAGACCTACGCCCGCGTCAGCTTCCAGCGGTTCTTCCGCATGTACCGCAGCCTGGCCGGGATGACGGGCACGGCGGCCGAGGCGTGGCGAGAGTTCTGGCAGGTCTACCATCTGCCGATCGTCGTGATCCCCACCAACCGCCCCTGCATCCGCCAGGTCCTGCCGGCCCGGGTCTATGCCACGGGGGAGGCCAAGTGGCTGGCCATCGTCGATGAGATCCGGCGACTGAACGCAACAGGCCAGCCCGGGCTCGTCCGCGCGCAGGCGCCATATGCCTGCCGCGATGGGAACCGCTGCGCCACCGCCTTGAACAGCTTGTGCGCCACCAGACGTTCGGCAGTGGCCGCATCGGCATGGCGCCGCACCACCGTCTCCCAGGCTGCAGGTGCGTCGAGCATGGCAGCGTGAAGTCGCCGCGTTCCTGCTACCGGGCAGGGCTCGTCGGTGAGGGTGCCGGCTCCAAGAGCGTCGGCCAGGCGCTGTGCGGGGTCGACTGTGAGCACCAACGTCGAGCGACCGTCGGCTGCCGCCGCGGCGGCAAGCGACGCGGCGACGGTCGTCTTTCCGACACCCCCGGCACCGACGACTATCGCGGTGGTCATTGCTGCTCCCACACGTCGGCCAGCCGGGCGGCCACCTCTCCGGGCGTCAGCATGCCGAACAGGTAGGGGAGCTCCCGATGGGGACCGGCGGCGGCCAGCCAGTGTTGTTGCTGCCCGCGGAGAGAGTTGTGCAGCCGGGCGGCTGCCGCCACCGGCCCCGCACCCGTTGGCGGACTCCCGGTTGAAGGTGCCAGCACTCGGTTGACGACGACGGCGGCAACATCGATCAGAGGCTCGGCTGCAAGGGCTGCCACCGCGGCCGCCGTCTCGGTCATCGGGATCTCCTCGGCGAGAGCTGCAACCACCAGACCGCAGCGTCCGGCGTCTGCCAGTGCCGACGCCATCCACACGGCCTGCTGCTGGACCCTTCCCGCCGGCACCAGCCCGGCAACCGTCTCCGGGGCTCGCAAATAGGACATGACCTGGCCTGTTGGGGGAGCGTCGGCGACGACGAGATCCCAGCTCCCTCCCTCGGCTTCGAAGACCGGTTTGCCCATGGTGATCACATCCCGTATGCCGGGCACCGTGTCGGCGAGGGCATCGAGCATCTTGGAGAGAGGTCGCAGAGGAGCGACCGAAGGAACACGGAGTTGCAGATGGAGGTATTCGTCGAGGGCGCGTGAGCGGATCACTGCCGCTCCCCAAACGCCCGGGCGTACCTCGACGGGGCGGTAGCCGAGCCCGGCCGTTCCCAGGTGGGAGGCCAGCCCGCGGCTGTCGCCCATGGCCAACGCCAGGACTCGGGCCCCGCGCCGCGCAGCCTCCAGACTGATGGCTGCGGTGATCGCAGACTTACCTACGCCGCCTTTGCCGGTCACCACCAGCAGCCTGCGGTCCAGCATTCGCGGCAGCGTAGCGGTGGTTTCTAAGCTGGCGGCGGGCGGCAGAAAGGACGAGGAGTTGGCCCAATTCGACGTTGATTCCTTTTTGGAGCGGTTCCGGGATCGCGCCGCCGCGGTCAGAGAGCGGGGAGTGCCACCTCTGGAGGGAGAAGCACGCCGCCATTTCGTGGCCGCCGCCGAACAGGACCATACCGACTACATGCTGGTGGGATCCGCCACTTGGGAGGTGGAGGAAGGTCACCTGGTGCTGCGAATCGCTCTCTCCGGGAGTTCGTGAAACATCACTGATCCGGCGGCCCGGCGGCGGCCCGGCGAGCCTCTGCTTTGCGTTCTCCTTCCAGGCGGGCCAGGTCGTAGTCTGTGTGATCGACGAAGCTCATGGCATCCGCCAGTGCCCTGTGCCCTGCCTGGTCACCGATGAGCCGGTGCATCTCCTGGCAGATCCTGCGGTAGTTGGGATGCCCGCCGGGTGAGGTGCGCAGCTCGAGAAGGTGGAGCGCCTCCCTGGCGTTGAGATCCATGTAGAAACGGATCCGGTATGCGAAAGGGACCGCATACTGCGCCACCTGTTCGTCGAGTTGAGACGCGACATCCTCCCACAGGCGTCCGGTGCGGTTCATCGCCTCGGTCCACAGCTCGTCTCCTCCCACCGCGGCTATCGAAGCCGGCGTGACGTATCCGTGGCGGGGTGACAACAGTTGCCATTCGAGGGTGAGCATGCGGTGACGCTGCAAGTCGCGAAACGCCCCGTAGTCACAGAGGATGTCGAAGCGGTAGTGGGTTCTCTCCATGGCACGTCCCGGCTTGTGCCTCCGATTGGAACGATCACCCACATACGCAGCGAGGACTTGCGAACGTTCCCTGTCGTCGAGGGCCCGCACCTTCTCCAGGAGCTGATCGTCGGGTAGATGGCTGTAGGCGTAGAGGGCTGCGGCAGCCATCTTCACCTCGGCGTCGGGATCCCAGTCGACGAGTGTCACCTCCGGGCGCGACGCCGCATGCCCGCCCATCCGATCTGCGAGGGCCCGCATATTGCCCGCGGTTTGAGCCAGGTAGTCGGACCATTGCTCTCCCCGGCCGGGCAAGTCCACCCTGTGCAAGAACGACGGGATGACCTTGCGTAGCTCGGTGAGCATCATGTCGGCAACGAGGCGCACCTCCGCCAGCGGATGGGCCCTCATCCGGATCAGCATCATTTCATATGCCTGGCCGGAGGCGTAGATGCCGACATTGGATGTCGTCGCCGCCGGCAGCATGCCGCGGATGTCGTCGCAGGCCCGGGCCCGAATCGTGGACCGCCAGACGGACTCTGAATCATCCTCCTCGCGGGGATAGAGGCCTCCGTAATGGGTCACCAGCCTGGTGACCAGCTCGCTGTAGGAGGTGAACAGCCATTCCATCGTTTCGACGAAGCGGCCTCGCAGCGGTGACTCGGAAAGCTCGGAAGGCACGGCGTAGCGATAGCGCTCGCCAAGCTTGCGGTCGTAGAAGATGTAGCGTGTCGACTGCTCCAGGTAGGCGGCCAGGCGACCCCACTCGAGGACCTTGGTGAGGATGTTGGAGGCCTGTTCACATGCGAGATGGACACCGCCGAGCTGCGCCACCGAGTCGTCTCCGAATTCGGTGACTACCCGCCGAAAGAGCCCGGCGGCACGATCGGCGCCCACATCTGCCGTCACCACCGCCCTGCTGCCGTCGTAGAACTCGTCGAGGAAGAGACGCCGCACCGATTTCGGCGATCGGCTGTAACGGGCGAACAGAGCGCCTTTGACCACCTCCTGCAGGTTCACGAGTGCAAACACGGGACCGTCGACGTTGGTGAAGAACGTCGACAGGACGCCTCTCTCCTCGGGTGTGAACTCCTCGCGGTGATAGTCGATCATGGGGCGTTCGACCGTACCACCGGTACGCTGGCGGTGTGGGATTGCTGCGCGCATTCACCGCGTTGGTGGTAGTCGCCATCATTCTGGTGGCGGCGGTACCCCTGTTGGTGCTGCTGGATCTCGTCGGTGACGGCACCGGATGGGGTCTGTGCCCCAGCGGGCTGGCGCCTTGCCGTTCCTCCTACTTCGACGGCCCCGAGCTGGCCGCCATCCTCACCCTGACGCTGTTCGGCCTCGTCGGACTGTTGCGCCTCAGCTTTCTGATGCAGAAGTGGTGGCGGCTGCGGGTCGAGGCCCTCAATGAGCGGCAGTCACCGCCTCCGCGGCCGGCAGCTCGTCCTCGCTGACGGCGACCACCCCCAGGATTCCCCCCAAGATCAGCGCGGCTCCCAACCACCCGCGGCCGGTCAACCTCTCGCCGATGACGAGAGCCGCCGTGGCGGCCGCGCATGGCGGCTCCAGAGCCAGGGATCTCGGCGCTCGACACGGTCCCGCGACAGTACCTCCG
>CAZIEQ010000243.1:0-3905 GCA_964538725.1 uncultured Acidimicrobiia bacterium
ATCACGGCGTCGTACAAGGGGGTTCCTCCGGGACGAGGCGAACGCCGAGGTTAGTGCCAGGCAGGTGATGGCGTTCCTGAGGTGGCTACGCTCGCCTGAGTGCAGACCCGCTATCTGATCATCGCTTCGCTTGCGACGGCAATCGGCATCGTCGTCGCCTCGGCGCTGTGGTTCACCAGCCTGGGCTAGGGAGGTTCTCAAAATGCAGGTGACCAAGACTGTCCGGTTGACTGCCGGAGCCAGAACGATCGAGGAGGCAATCACCACCGCTTTGGCCAGAGCCGCCGAAACCACCGAGGGAATCCTCAGCTTCAAGATCATCGAAGTGTCCGGCAAGGTCGACGACTCAGGAGTGCCGGCCGAGTTCCACGTCACCGTCGACGTCACATTCACCGTCCGCGAGAGTGCGGTGCGCCACTAGGTGATCGAAGTCAGGAACCTCGCCCGGGGTATACGCCGCATAACCCTCCCTCTGCCATTCGAGGGTTTGCACAGCGTCAACTGCTACGTGTTCGGCGAGGCCGGCGACCTCACTCTGGTCGACGTCGGAGTTGGAGGTGAGACCACATGGAGATGCCTCGTCGAGGGCCTTGGGCAGCTCGGACTCGGCCTGAGCGACATCGCCCGGGTGGTTGCCACCCACCTCCATCCCGATCACATGGGCCTCGCCACCGCCTTGCACGAAGAGGTTGGCTGCGACTATGTGATGCATCAGCTCGCTGCCGAGCGCCTCGACTTCTACAACGACTGGGGAAGCCTCCGCCTGCTTGGCGAAATAGGGACGCTCCACGGCGCCCCACCCGAGGTCCTCACCGTCCTTACCGAGATCGGGCCCCGGCCTGCCTGGGCACCGCCCAGCATCAGGCCGACCGTGCTGGTCGAAGACGGCGATACGGTGCAGGTCGGCGAGGGACGGCATCTGAGCGTGGTGCACACTCCGGGCCATGAGCCGGCCCACATCTGCCTGCTCGACTCGGCGAGCGGTGCCCTCCTCACCGGAGACCACGTGCTGCCCCGCATCACACCTTTCGTCCCCTACCTGGGAGAAGGCACCAACAACCTGGCCACCTACCTGAACAGCCTGCAGCGAGTGGAAGACATCGACCCTCACATCACATACCCGGCCCACCTGGGGATCATCGAACGCGGCAAGGCACGCGCCCGTCAGATCGCCCTGCATCACGAGCGCAGGCTCGGCGGCATGCTGCAGTTCCTCAGATCGGGTCCTCGCACGGCGTGGGAGGTGATGGAGACCGCATTCCGCCCACACCTACCACCACTGCACATGCGGCTCGCCTTTCAAGAGACCCTGGCGCACCTGGAGTATCTGCGTTTCAACGGTGACGTGGAGAGATCCGGCGAGCCCTTCCACTACAGGCGTACGTGACGCCACTTGCCACAGCCGACGGCGTGGAGCTCGAAGCCCGCTGGGACGGGCTCGACGCCGCAGAACGAATCTGCGTCTTCTGCCATCCCCATCCACAGCACGGAGGGACGATGACGGCCCCGCTGATGCGAGCCGTCACCGAACATCTGGTCGCCGCCGGGTTCGGTGTGCTGCGCTTCAACTTTCGCGGTGTCGGCCGGTCGGGCGGCACCCACGGGGGAGGTCTCGGCGAAATCGCCGATGTCGCCGCGGCGGTCGCCGCCGCACGCCGGGATGCCGGCGAACGCCCGGTAGGCGTGGCCGGTTGGTCCTTCGGAGCGGCGGCGGCGCTGCGCTGGCAAGCCACCAATGCCGCCACCGCACCGTATGCCGGCATCGCCCCCGCGCTCAGTCCGGCAGCACCGCCTTTGCCGGCCGCGGCTGAGTTGCGACCGGCCCCGCGGGGTTTCATCATTGGAGACCGCGATCAGTTCACATCGGTCGATGAGATACGCGTCTACGCGGAGAGCATCGATGCGACGCTGACCGTGCTGTCGGGAAGCGATCACTTCTTCTTCTTTCGCGAGGACCGCGTGGCTGCCGCGGTGACGGCCATCCTCACAGCCGGCTGACGGCGGGCTCAGATGTCCAGCAGCTCGGCGGCATTGTCGTGGAGAATGCGGCGCTCGACTTCAGATGGGACGTCGAGTTTGCGCCACGAAGCCAGCCAGCGGTCAACGTCGAGGAACGGAAAGTCGGTACCGAAGACGGTGCGTTCGCTCAGGTCGCCGAGGGCCGCGGAGAGAAACGACTGCGGTATGCGCCGCGGTGACCAGCCGGAAAGCTCCAAGTAGACGTTCGGCTTGTGACGGGCCACCGCCACCGACTCCTCATGCCACGGCCATGCCGGATGAGCCGCGATGATCCGCAACTCGGGGAAGCGGGCCGCCACCACGTCGAGATGCGCCGGCCGGCCGTATTCCAACACGACACCTGCACCGCCGGGCATACCGGCACCCATCGCTGTGTAGCCGGTGTGAACCAGACACACCAGACCGTGGTCGGCGGCGGTTTCCCAAACTCGCATCGCCGGTCTTCCCGTCGGATGGAAACCCTGCACCGCTGGATGCAGCTTGAGGCCCTTGAGACCGAGACGGGCCGCCTCATGCACCCCGGCAACGGCGGCTTCGCCCTTGCGGGGATCCACAGATCCGAATCCGACAAACACGTCTGGACGGGTGTCCACCAACGCGGCTATGTCCCTGTTGGTGATGGGACGCATACGGGTAGCTGTTTCCGCGTCCCATCCGAGGACTACCGCCCTGCCGTCGCGGCTGGCGTAATAGTCGGCCAGCTCGGCGGGCGCCATGACCGGCACCTTCCGTCCGAATATCGCTTCGACACGGCTCAGGTAGGGCGCAAAGCCGCGGTGGAACGCCTCGATTGGCGGATGGCAGTGAACATCGATGAAAGCCGTCACCGAGGTTTGAACCCCCGGTTGCGAGCCTCCTCGATGTCGTCGGGAGCGAAGCTAGACAGCAACCGGCGGGCCAGCAGATCGTTCTCGGCGAGGCGGCGCTCCAGCTCGGCGAAGTCATCCTCGTCGTCACAGTCGTAGGCCACCATGTCGTCCCTGGTGCCGACGAAACGATGGTCTTCGAACCGCCGCAACCGTCCCATTTCGCCTCCCCGTGGTCGCCGCCGACGATAGCGGTGCCGAACACCGCGACCCCGATGACAGGGCCTATAGCCGGAGCCACCTCGGCGCCGGACAGGTGAGGGTTACCCTGAGTACGCAGTGGCGGAGTCGCAGGCACAACCGGTGACGGAGCGGGACAAGAGCTTGCTGCTGGACAAGCTCGACAGCACCCTCGCCGCGTTCCAGGCGCTACGCAAGAGCGACATCGACGCCACCGACGAAATCCTTTCCAGCCTCGGCGCCCAGGATGATGTCGACCGAGACATCGTCTTGGAGCTTTCCTCCCCGCGCCCTCTCGGCCATCCGGCTCGTTTTGAGCAGGCGCATCGGCTCACGGTGCGAGCGTTGGAGGTGCTGGACCGCAACGGTGCTCGCCCGGTGAGGGTGCGGGGGTTGGGACCCCTCAACTTCGTAGCCGCATTCTTCGCCCAGCAGGTGGCTCAGTTCATAGTCCGCAGCCACCAGGCGTCGGTGACCGACAAAATGCTTCACCTCTACGCGCGCCGCGAGGCCAACTCTCGCCGCGACGATCCAGCCCGCCGCATGTTGATGATCGCCCGCGTCGAAATGCAGCGCCTCTCCCCCGGCTTCAAGAGAAACGCCCTCGGGGCCGCGACGTTCCTTCTCGGCGGTGCAGCCGTGTCCGGGCTTCTCCGGCTGGCGCAGACCGCCGCCGCCGCCGCCTTCAGCTCGCTGAGCGGCAAGATCATCGCCACCGTCACAGTCGGGCTGGTGGTCCTCGGCGTCGCTTGGGTGGTGCTTCGGGGAGCGGCCGTCGCCCGCCGCCGCATCCGCCTGACCCTCGACCAGCCACTGGCCCCTCTGTGGCGAACCGGTCGC
>CAZIEQ010000244.1:0-3886 GCA_964538725.1 uncultured Acidimicrobiia bacterium
GGCCACTCCGACGACGGCGGCCGCTTCCACCGCATCGTGCTGCAACAGGCACGATTCGACTTCCTGGGGCGCCAGCCATTTGCCGCCGACTTTGAGAGCCTCCCCGGCCCGGCCTCGATGCTCAACGTATCCGTCGCCGTCGCGGCGCACCAGATCGCCGCCGACGAACCACCCATCGCGGAATGCCTCTGCGGTGGCCTTCTCGTCACGCCAGTAACCGCGGGCGAGGGAGTCTCCCCGCGCCCAGAGCCGGCCCACCTCGCCCTCGGCCACATCGTTGCCTTCTTCGTCGCACACCCGTATGTCGAAGCCCTCCACCGGCTTGCCCAGCGTTCCGGGCCGCACGTCGCCGGGCCGGTTGGAGATGAAGATGTGCCACATCTCGGCGGTTCCCAGCCCGTCGAGAAGCTCAACGCCGAACGTCTCCTTCCAGCTGTGATACAGCGCAGCGGGCAACGCTTCACCGGCAGAGGTGGCGAACCGCAGCGAGGAGAGATCGCAGGTGGAGGCGTTGGGATGGTTGACCATCTTGGCGACCATCGTCGGCACGTTGACCAGGATCGTGGGGCGGTGGCGGGCGATCAGGTCGAACACCAATGCAGGGGTGGGGTGTTCGGGGAACAGGACGGCCGACGCCGCCACCGAGAAGGGGAACAGCAGGTTGGATCCGGTGGCGTAACCGAAGTACAGCTTGGGTATCGCCATCGTGACGTCGTCGGGCCGGTAGCCGAGGGTGTTCTGTGCATATAGCCGGGTCGTGTTGGCGAACGATCTGTGGGTCTGCACCACCGCCTTGGGGACACCGGTCGTGCCTCCGGAGAACAACCAGATGGCGGGGTCGTCGCGATCGGTGCACACAGTGGGGAACGGCCGCGGCGACACATCGTCGACGGTCACCCCGCCGCCCTCGTGGCCGGACGCGAAGACGAGACGCGGCAACGGCTCGGAGAGCCTGTCCGCAACTGCATCGTCGACGACGGCCGCGGTGGGCCGGCAGACTTCGACCAGCTCTCCAATGCGCTCCGCCACCAGCCCCGGATTCACCATCACCACCACCGCACCTCGTTTGAGGATCCCGAACAAGGCTCCGACGAAGTCGGGGCCGTCGCCGAGGGCGATGAACACCCGGTCCTCCCTGCCGACACCAACCTCACCCAGGGCGTGGGCATAGCGGTCGGCGAGGGCGTTCACCTCGGTGTAGTCGAGGGTTCCCCCGCCGTGACGAACCGCGATCCGGTCCCCGTTGCCCTCGGCCAGCCGGTCGACTAGGAACGTGTCGGCGATGTTGAAAGCGCGGCTCACAGCTCCCCGATCACTCCCAGGGCCCGGTCGACATCGCCATCGTCGTGGTAGACGCCGAAACCGAGCCGGATGCGATCACCCCGGTAGTCGGTGATCACCTTCCGCCGGTGCAATGCGTCATATACCGAGGCCGCCTCCGGCAGTCGGAAGGTGAGGAAGTTTCCCCGCTGGGCGTCATCCCAGGGGGGGATGAGAGCTGCGGCCGTGAATGGTCCCCGGCCTGCACCGAGGCCGGCGATGAACCGGGCCTGGAGGGCGGCAACGTGGCGATGTATCTGGCCGGCGCCGACGCCTTCCTCGTCGAGCATGCGCATCACGGCGTCGAAGCGGTACCAGGCAGTGGGATCGAACGTGGCCCCGAAGAAGCGGGAGCCGTCGGGGGCATACCCGACACCGGCACCGGCCGATGTCAGATCGTCGAATCCGGCCATCCATCCGGTGTCCACCGGCCGCGGCCCGTATCCGGGGGGACAATGCATGAAGCACACTCCGTCGCCCGCCATGGCGTACTTGTAACCGCCGGCGATGTAGAAGATGCGGTGCTCCAAGCCTCCCAGGTCGGTGGGGAGGGCGAGAAAGCCGTGGTAGCCGTCGACAACGACGAACGATCCCGGCGGGGCCGCGGCCGCTATCCGGCTCAGATCGGGGATCGCATACCCCGAGTCGTAGAACACATGGCTGATGTAGACGAGATCGCCCTCGGATGCCGCCGCCGCCAGACGCTCGGGGAAGGTGGCAAACGGCTCTGCGGGCACCCGGTCCACGGCGGCGATGCCCGCTTCCTCCCACCGGGCAGCTTGGCGCCGAAAGGAGTGGAACTCGGCGGAGCTGGTCACGATCCGCAGCGGCGGTTGGAAGCACGACACGATGCGTTTCACCAACTCGTGGGTGTTGGGGGCGAATGCGATCGTGGCGGGGTCGGACAGGCCGAGATGGCGAGCGATGTGGCGCCGGTTTGCCGCCAAGAGCTCGCCGAGGATGAGGTCCCATTTGTCGTCGGCGAGAGAGGCGGCGTCGTGCCAGGCACGCTGCTGGGCGTCGAGGGTCACATCGGGCCACAGGTGATGGCTGTGAGCGGCGAGATGGAGGCGGTCGACGGCCAGGAACCGGGCGAAGCGGTGTTTCAGCACTAGCCCGAGGACCAGTGGAACCGCATCGCTTCCACCACCGGCGCGGGTAGCGGAGGGAGATCGCGCCGGGGCACGAGGAAACTCGGTATGTCGACCAGATCGAGCCACACCCGCCCTGCTCGCGTTGCGGCTTCGAGGTATGCGCTGCCCGAGGTTCCGCCGGTGCCGATCCGGTCCCCGATCATGCGGCCCGCCATCAGGGCATGCCGCTGGCGCCAGGTGGTGAAGCCCTCGTCGATGTCGATCAAAGCCGTCAGAAGCCGGAATGGAAGCTGCAGTATCGGCTCGTCGCGGTAGAGGCTGATGAGCAGCGCAGCCATGAAAGCCCGCCGCGACAGCCGGCGCCGTCCCGTAGCCAGCAGCTCGGCGTAGCGCTCGTCGTCGAAGATGGTGTCGAACGAGTCTGCAGTCGCTTCGAAACGGCCGATCTGAACGGCCCGAGCCCCGTCGTCGAGTGTGGGGTTGGCGGATACGAGCTTGCGTTCTGCGGACAGGGTACGCGCCACCGCAGCCCGGTATTCGTCCCAGAACGCGAAGTCCCCCATCTCGAGGAAGGGGGTCCGCTCCAGCCAGGCACCCACCAGATCGAAAAGCGAGGGTTCCTTCTCGGTCTCCTCCACCCGCCTGCGGTGCTCGGGGCGGAAGCGGGATGTGTAGGAGGCGCCGTCGATGGGCATCCTCTGGGCCGGGTCGACTCCGAGCTTGTTCTCGATGAGACGGAACTGGAGGCTTTGGAACCCCGACGCCGGTACCAGAAGGTCGCGAAAGTCCAGAAAGTCGAGCGGGGTCATGGTCTCCAGGACATCGAGTTGGTCGAGGAGTACACGCTGGATGGCGATGACGCGTTCGAGGAGGGCCACCAGCCGGCCCATCTCCCGTTCCCGGATCACTTCCTGCTTGAAGCTGGCGATGACTGCATCCAGCTCCCACAAGATCTGTTTGAACCACAGCTCGTACGCCTGGTGGACGATGATGAACAGCATCTCGTCATGGGCGGGGGCCCCCTGGCCCTCGCTGAGGAGCCGTTGCGCATCCAGCAACCGCTCCAAGTCGAGATAGTCGTGGTAGTACACCGCTGCGTCCTCGGCCATGGCGGCGGAGACTACCGCCCCCCTCGATCCAGCTTCCGGATGAGTTCCACTCGGTACGTCCGCCCGGCCGAACGGCCCACGCCGTAGCCTGGTCGGTCGTATACGGAGGTATCGGTGAGCGGTTTCAGAGCTTCGGCAGCTTTCACCAAGGACTGGCAGCACTTCGACCTTTCGATCGCCGACGGCGACGCCACGGTGACCTTCACCCGGCCCGACCGTCTCAATGCGCTCACCTTCGACGTATATGCAGACTTGCGCGACCTTCTCACCGAGCTGCCGCACCGACCCGACGTCCACGCTCTGACGATCACCGGTGAGGGCCGGGGCTTTTGCTCCGGCGGCGATGTCGACGAGACCATCGGC
>CAZIEQ010000245.1:0-3843 GCA_964538725.1 uncultured Acidimicrobiia bacterium
CGGACGGCGAAGACGTGCGCCTCCTTCCCCAAACCGACGGGGGCGGCGGTCAACGGTGTGGCGGCCGGTGGGGCGGTCGGGTTGGCGTTGGCATGCGACCTGGTGGTGGCTGCGGAGTCCGCCAGCTTCATCGAGGTGTTCGGCCCTCAACTGGCGCTGGTACCCGACGTCGGGTCGAGCTGGCATCTCCCCCGCCTGGTGGGCCCGGCCCGGTCACGGGGGCTGGCGATGCTGGGCGACCGGCTGGAGGCCCGCCGGGCTGCCCAGTGGGGTCTGATATGGGAATGCATCCCCGACGAAGATCTGACCCACCGCGCTGCTGAGCTGGCGACACGCCTCGCCGGCTACGACCGGGAGGCGATGCTGGCGATCCGTGACGTCCTCGCAGAGTCGCCGTCCCTGTCCTTGGACGAGGCTCTGGCGAAGGAAGCCGAGATCAACACCCGCCTGGGTGACGGCTCCGGCCCGGCCGAAGGTATCACCGCCTTCTTGGAGAAACGCAAACCGGTGTTCTGAAACCATCTCGCTGCCGTTTCCGGCTTTGCCGAGCAGGCCTGTCGCAATTGCGAAAAAGGTCCGGTCGATAGCGCACTCCACCGGGTAGGGCGTCGGTTTCGGCCCGGCGTTGCCATCTCGGCAAGAAGCCCTCATGGCGCTCTCATCTGAGGTCGAAGCTGTTGCACAATGTACGTCGAGAGGTACATCGGGTAGAGAGGAATGTGAGTCTGTGAAGGGGCTCGACCTGCGACCGACTGTGACCCTGTCCATCGTGACATTGGTGCTGGCGGCAGCTCTGGACTCTTGAACCTGGGAAGGGATGGCGCTGACAGGCACGTGAATCTAGAGAGTGGCAAAGGAGGAGCCGTTGTGGAAACGATCGAAGGAGTGTGCAAAGAAGTTCTAGAAATGGCAGAGTGGATTGCCATTGTAACCCGTGGGGAAGATGGGCCACACTTGGTTGGGACCTGGGGAGAGTATGTCAGAAGTCTTGGCGTAGCAGATGCTGATACGGTGGTCATCCCCGCGGGGCGCTATCACAAGACGGAGGAAAACCTCAACATGAACGGGGATATCCAGCTTCTTCTGGCATCACGGCAGGTGAAAGGCAATTACGGACCAGGTCAAGGCTGCATCCTCTCTGGCAGTGGCGAAATCCAGACAGAAGGAGATTATGCTCAGATGGCTAAAGAGCAATTCGCTTGGGCCAGGGGTGCACTGGTAGTCCGTATTGGCGAGTGTAAGACTCAACTGTAATCCCATGAAGGAAGTCGACAAAAAGACACTGATACGCTCCGCTCGAGCTGATAGGTGCGGCTGTGGAATGAGTCGGCACCGCCCTTCCCCATTGCCGGCAGCGCGGGCGGTGGATTCGGGTGTGGCGGACGGCTCGAGCGGCGTTGTGATCGTACCCCGCGTCCGTCGCGAGATGGGCATAGGGCCCACCCACGAAGCCGACCCGCACTCCTCGGATTTGCAGCGCCCGGGCGATCTCAGGGATCCGCGGTGAGGCTGAGCAGCTGAAGAAAGTGTTGGGAACGGGCGGCGACGCTCCGAAGACTATTGCGCCCAACTGCAAAGGAGATACTCGTGGGATCCCCGCTGAGAGTGCTCAGTGCCGTCGTGGCGACGGTCGTCTTCGGCGTGGTAGCTCCCGGCTGCAGCTCCGGTGACGGTGCAGCATCATCGACGCCTCCACCCAACCCGGTTCCAGGAACGGTCACTCTCGACGTGTCCGGGGTCACCGGCGCCACCGGCCTGGTGATGCTCGCCGTCGTCAGAGACAGCATGCATCCGCAGGCGTTTGCCGCCGCCTGCGACATCGTCGACACCGACCCGTTCGGCTTCACCGGCCAGTTGATGCCCATCACCGGCGGCGACCCGTGCACGCTGGGTACGGAGCCCGTGCAGTTCGACCCCGGGACCTATGAGGTGGTGGTGGCCGTGCTGGAGGGCGGGTCCCAGACTCCACAGCAGTGCACCCAGACCGATGTAACCGTCGACGGAGACACGACGGTGGAGGTGACCGGCCTGGAGGATCCCAGCGCCTGCAACCTGTAGCGGCCGCCGCCCCATGTGACGATGCTCACAGGCATCGTCGTGCACCTGTGATGCCGACGCGGAGATCACCTATTCACCGGCGTCTCCCCGCCCGTACACCATCGACCTGCTGGGGGGATGTCCAGGAAGGACGGATGGCTTCTGCCGTGCGGGGTGGAGACACACCTGCCCTCGGAGTGTGACGCGAATGACCCATTGCTAGATTGTCCGTTTCACCCCGTCGAGGAAGAGCGATGACGGAGACCAGCGAACGCCCGGGGGAAGTGGCTGCCCTCTACGGTGACGTCGTCGGGTACAGCAGATTGATGGCCGACGACTCCGAAGCCACCGCGGCGACGATGGACGAGCTGCGCCACCTGGTGGCAGAGAGAGTGTCTGGCGGAGGTGGGACTCTGGTCCACTTCGTCGGCGACAGTTTCATGTCGGTCTTCGACGATGCCGGATCTGCGGTCAGCGCCGCCATCGCCATCACCACCGACATCGAATCCCGCAACGAAGGCATTCCCAAGGAACGCCGAGCCCGTTTCCGCATGGGCGTCGATGAGGGCCCGGTAACGGTCATCGACGGCCAGTATCACGGCGACGCGTTGAACATCGCAGCCCGGATTCAGGCCATCGCCCCGCCCGGCGGGCTCAGCGTCTCAGGCCTCGTCTACCGGGCTTTGGACGAGCCGGCCCTTCGATTCAGAGCGGTGGGACGCCACGGGTTGAAGAACATCCCCGAGGAGGTGGAGGTCTACGAGTTCGTAGATTTGCCGAGCCAGGGTGCGGCCACCGCCGAGGGGAGCTGGCTGTCCCTGGAGGCGCCGACGGTGGCGGTGCTTCCCATCCATGCCGAAACCGTCGACGAACCGGTCCGAGTCACCGCAGGGATCCTCCGCGAAGACCTGATCCACCGGCTGGCCAAGGTCCCCCAGCTCAAGGTCGTCAACGCCGATGCCGAGCCCGGCGGCGGCGCCTCTGCCACCACCCGCTACATGATCGAGTCGGGAGCTCATCAGGCCGGTGACAGGATTCGCATCTACGCCACCCTGATCGACGTGGCAACGATGAACGTCGTCAAGTCGCACCGCTGGACCACCACCGTCGACGATCTGTTCGCCCTTTCCGACACCATCGCCGATGAGGTGGCCCGCTCCGTCGAGGTCGAGCTGATAGTTGGAGCGCCCGCCGGTCTATACGCAGACCTGGCCGACCCGGCCGCCATCGAGAACATCTACCTGGGGTGGTACCACCTCACCACGGGAACTCGCGAAGGCTGGTCGCGGGCCCTGGGGCTGTTCTCCGACGTGGCCCGCTCCCATCCCGAGCAGCCGTACGGCCACGCATTGGCGGGGTTTGCCAGCTGGATGGGTGCCTCCTACGGCCTGGCATCCGACCCCGAACAGGCGCTGGCGGATGCGCTGGCCAGTGCCCGGCCTGCATTGGAGATGGGGGACCCGACCGGTATGGCTCAGACCGTGGTGGCGGCGGTCCACATGTCACAGGGCCGGGCGGAGGAAGCGGCGGCGGCGCTGGAAGAGGCCAAGATCTCCCGACCGACATGCGATGCCACCTTCGGCCTGGAGGGCAGCGTGCGCCGCTACATGGGGCAGTGGGAGAGGGCCGTCGACCTGCTCGACGCGGCGATGCGTCTCACCGCGGTGAACAAGCCGTGGTACCCGACGGTGAAGGCATGCTCGTTGTTCATGGGCGGCCGCGCCGAGCAGGCGGCATCCGTCGCCGAGGGGGCGCGTCAGTACGCGCCGGGGAGCCGCGCAGCTGTCCGCGGTGCAGAGCAGCCAG
>CAZIEQ010000246.1:0-3814 GCA_964538725.1 uncultured Acidimicrobiia bacterium
ACCCGAACGCAATCACCCACCCACAGCCGCACGAAAGACACAGGCAACGCGACTACATGTACTCCGCGCCCGGCCCGGCCGGTGAGAACGCGGCAGCCCGCGCCGCCGCCGGTGGGCTCGAGGCTGCAATCGTGGAGAGAGAGCTCGTCGGCGGCGAATGCTCATACTACGCATGCATGCCGTCCAAGGCACTCCTCCGCCCGGGTGAGGCACTGGCCGCGGCGCGCCGCGTGCCGGGTGCTGCTCAGGCGATCACAGGCGAGATCGATATCGAAGCTGCGCTGGCTCGCCGGGATGCACTGGCCTCCAATTGGGACGACGGGGGCCAGGTGGACTGGCTCGACGGCGTCAACGTGGATCTGATCAGGGGCCACGGCCGTCTCGCAGGCGAGCGCACGGTCGATGTAGAACACCGCGACGGGACCGTCGACACGTATGAGGCACGTGCTGCGGTCGTCATCGCCACCGGCTCGGGAGCCGCCCGGCCGGCAATCACCGGTCTCGGCGAGGTCGGAGCATGGGACAACCGCGACGTCACCACCACCAAGGAACTCCCGCGGCGTCTAACCGTCATCGGGGGCGGAGTCGTTGGATCGGAGATGGCTCAAGCCTGGAAATCGCTCGGTGCCCAGGAAGTCACCATCATCGAGATGGAAGACCGGCTGCTGCCCCGGGAAGAACCTTTCGTGGGGGTCGAGCTCGCCGCGGCGTTCGAGCGGATGGGCATCACCGTCCTCACCGACAGCAAGGTGATCGCCGTCGGCCGCGAAGGCGTCGACGGGCCGGCGACCGTCATCTTCGACGAGGGCCTCGGTGGCGTCGAAGCCGACGAGATCCTGGTCGCAGTGGGACGGCGCCCGCTCACGGCGGATGTCGGTCTGGACCGTATCGGCCTCGAGCCCGGCTCGTTCATCGAGGTCAACGACCACATGCAGGCCGTCGCGGTGCCGGACGGCTGGCTGTACGCCGTCGGTGACGTCAACGGTCGTGCCCTGCTGACCCATACCGGCAAGTACCAGGCCCGGGCCGCCGGAGACCACATCGCAGGTAAAGACGCCTCCGCCTGGTCGGACAAGAGCGTCATTCCGAGGGTTGTATTCACCGACCCTCAGATCGCGGCCGTCGGACTCACCGAACGCCAGGCCCGTGATTCCGGGATTGCCGTGCGCACGGTGCAACACAACACCGGCCACGTCGCCGGCGCCGCTGCCCTCGGACGCGGCATCCGGGGAACATCGCAGCTTGTCATCGACGAAGACCGCGAGGTGATCGTCGGCGCCACTTTCGTCGGCCCCGGCGTCGGGGAGATGCTGCACGCCGCAACGATCGCAATCGTCGGTGAGGTCACCCTGGATCGGCTGTGGCACGCGGTGCCGGCATTCCCGACCATGTCGGAGATCTGGCTGCGGTTCCTCGAGTCATACGGGCTGTAGTCGGCAGGCGTCCCGCCTTCTAATCAGCTTCCCGGCACACGTCCGCGGCCGCGGTGAACCGGGGGAGATCCAGATCCCAGTGATCCGAGGCCAGCTGGAACGCCCGGGCGGCGTGGGGGGCGGTGGCGACTCCCGCCGGCATCCCGGCGCCGCTGAGAACCATCCGCAGATAGCCCCCCATGCTGGAAGGCCCCAGCGAGATCGTCCCGGCAGAGTCTTGCTCGTCCCCGACATGCAGCATGCTTCCCTCCCAGCGCAGGTGCAGATCTTGGGTGGAGCCACGGTGTTGCACAACCGACAGACCTGCGGCGGGAACGGTGTTACGCCGCGACACATCGATGATCGCCTTCTCGAACTCTTCCGCCCTCCAGTCGAAGTCCTCACCGGCGGCAACCATCAGATTCACGAAGCCCAACGGCAGGCTTTCCAACCCTCGGACGAGCACTCCGAGACCGGCCCCGTACCTCGGGTTGAGCTCGGTGGGCCTGAAGCCTTGCCTTGTCATCACTCCGTCAACGGTGAACGTCCCTCGGAAGCCGACCTCGCGCCGCAGGTGCGCTCCCGCCCGCTCGGCGACGGCGCGCATGGCGGCCTCGTCGTCCTCCTTTGCCATCCACGAAGTGGCGGCTCCGCAGTATCGGAGCCCATCGGGGGACCGGAGCACGACCATCTCGACCGGACGCCCTGACACCACATGATCCGGCGTCACCAGCCCATGGATGGAACAGGGGATGCCGTCGAGGAACGGCATTGCTCTGGCGCGGTCGGCGTGTCCGCTGAGAAACCGAACTGCCCTGTCGAGCTCGGTGGCGCTGCGTGCCCAGCGCATCATCTCACCGCCGCCGTGCCAGCCTTCCCGGTTATCCGCCACCCAGACCGTCCCCATTCCCCGGTCCAGCCTGAGATGCACAGAGAGAAAGTCTGCGGAGGCGAGGTCGACGATCTCGTAGGGAGCCAGCACGATGCCGGCAGCCTCGAGGAGACCGGCGACCAGAATCTTGTCTTCGAGACGCCTCCATTCCTCGGGCCTACCCCCGTACACGGGCCGGCCGCCGACGGGCCCATCCGTCTGCCATATGGCCGGCATGACCAGCGCATCACCGGCGGGGTCGAATCTGTCGAGGGCGGCGGCGGCTTCGGGCGACAGGTTGAGCAAAGCAGCCTGATATCCACGCACTGCATCCATGACCGACCTTGCGGTGACGTCGACCATGATGATCTCGTCGAACGTGCCCTCTTCGGGGTCCGGCCCGGTACATACGCTGTCGGCGATGACCGCCACCGCATAGGCCCCTGCTTCTTTGAGGGCCTTGGCGTGAACGGCGGCGCCGACGACTGTCCCAAAGCACAGGACGACTCTGCGCCCGGCGACCACTGATGAGACCAGGCTGCGGTAGTAGTCGACAAGGCCTTCCATCCCGAAACGCTAGACGAACCGGGCGGACCTCACCCGTTACTAGCCTGCCGCGCCATGGAGGTGGGTGTACCCAGGGAGAGCGACGAAACAGAACGCCGGGTCGCCATCACGCCCACGGCGGCGGAGACCCTCAACAAAGCCGGGCACCGGGTCCACGTCGATCCCGGGGCGGGTGTGGCGGCAGGCTTCCCCGACGCCGCCTATGCGGATGCAGACGCCGCGATCGACGCTCCCCTACCCGTCAGCGAGGCCGTCGTCGTCGTCGGCCCCCCGCCCCCGGCGATGTCGGAGCGTCTCCAACCGGGCACGGTGCTGGTGGGGTTTCTCGAGCCGTTCACCAACCGTCCGCTCATCGAGGCTCTGCTCGCTGCCGACGTGACTGCCCTCGCTTTCGAGGCCGTGCCTCGGATCACGCTGGCACAACCCGCCGACGCCCTTTCGTCGCAGGCAACGGCATCCGGCTACGCAGCCACCCTTTTGGCGGCGGCGGAATGCCCCCGCTTCTTCCCAATGCTCACGACCGCTGCCGGTACTGTGCCCCCTGCGAAGGTTCTCGTTCTGGGAACAGGCGTCGCCGGGCTGCAGGCAATCGCCACTGCTCGGCGTTTGGGAGCAGTTGTTCAGGCTTACGATGTACGTGCCGCTGCTCGGGAGCAAGTAGAGAGCCTGGGAGCGGAATTTGTAGAACTGGCCCTTGACAGCGCAGACAGCGAGAGTAAGGGGGGGTATGCCAAAGATCTTGGCGGCGATTTCTATGCTCATCAGCAAGAATTACTAGCTCCAGTCGTTGCTCATAGTGATGTAATTGTGGCCACTGCTGCTGTCCCGGGCAGAAAAGCCCCGGTGCTTGTCAGCGAGGAAATGGTGGCAGGAATGCAGCCGCATTCGGTCATTGTTGTTCTTGCGGCTGAGCGGGGACGGAACTGTGCGGTGACGTGCTGGGCGTGCGTGTCGTAGATCGGGC
>CAZIEQ010000247.1:0-3808 GCA_964538725.1 uncultured Acidimicrobiia bacterium
CCGCTCCATTGCGCGCGCGTCCGTGAGTGCGCGGACATGGTGCGAGTCATGAGTGGGATCTGTGTGCGCGCCCGCCGCTTTCACAGCCGCCGCCTCTTCGAACTGACCCGGGTGGAGGCGTCCGAAGAGCAGGCGAGGCGCATACTCGACGATCTGCGCTACCACATCGCTCGCCGCCGGGATACGCCAGGTGGCCGGGACCTCGCTGCTATGGAGTGGCGGATCCACACCTTCGAACCGCTGGTGACGCGGATCACCGCCGCAGACGGCACCTCAGATCCGGTGCAGGGCTATGTGGATTTCCTCCACCACCGATATTTGCTTTCGGCAGCGTCGCGGCGTGACATCGCCGACGACAAAGCCTTCACCCACTGGATGGAAGCGGGCAGGCCCGGCCAGGGATGATCACACCGCGGCACTGCCGGCGGCTGCGGCCACTCCTCCGTCGACCGACAAGGTAACCCCGGTTATCCACGATGCCATCCCGGAGGCGAGGAACAGCACCGCCCGGGCCACATCGGCGGTGGTTCCCAGACGCTGCAGCGGATGCAACGCCGCCGCCTCCTCCTCCCGCCCCTCCCACAATGCGGTGGACAGCCGGGTCTTGACGACTGCAGGAGCCACCGCCACCACCCGCACCCCGGGGGCAAACTCGTGGGCGAGCTGGCGGGTCATGTAGATCAAGGCTGCCTTCGAGATGTTGTAGGCGCCGAGAAGCCGGTCGGGCCGCAGACCGCCAACCGAAGCCGTGTTCACGATCACGCCGCCGTGGACCGCCATCCACTGATGCCACGCCTCCCTTGCCCAAATCAGTGGTCCGGCCTGGTTGACCGACCACGTCTTTTGGATCGCGCCGAGGGGAACGTCGGCGAGCGCCCCGCCCGCCGGGTTGGTTCCTGCGTTGTTCACCAGGATGTCGAGGCTGCCGAACCGCTCGATGGCCGCACCAACAGCGCTCCGAGCCGCATCCTCATCATCGGCACGAGCCGCCAGCGGCAAGACCCGGGCCGGGTCTCCGAGGCGGTCGGCGGCGTCCTCGATGTTGGCGGGCTTGCGGCTCGTCACCGCCACCCCGGCCGCTCCGGAAGCGAGAAACTCGGCGGCTATGGCTTCGCCGATGCCGCGGCTGGCTCCAGTGACAAGAGCCACCTTGCCATCGATGCGGACGTCCATCTCACTCCTCCGATCTGTAGGTGCCATGCGGCGGGTTGAACCTTGCTTGAGAATGCGGGTTCAGTGGCCGCCCCTCTTGACACCACCGTATTTCATCCGGGTATCGGCCATGCTCGCCACCCCTGCGGCGTCGTTCCGGATACCGCAGTCGACGAGCTCACCGAAGAACACGGTGTGGGTCCCCACATCTTGAGCAGCCCGCACGGCGCATTCAATCCATGCGACCGCTTCGTCGAGAATCGGCGAGCCCAACTTGCCGTCGGTGAATGGTCGCCCGTTGAGAGTCTGCGCCTCCAAGCGGGCCGGCTTGGAGAACTTGACGAAGGGACGGGTGTCGGCACGGTCCCACAGGTTGATGGTGAAAGAGCCGCCCGCATCGATCAGCTCCCGGGTCAGCGCCTTGTTGTCCACCGACACCGCGATCAGTACCGGATCCATGGCAACTTGGGAAACCCAGCTGGCGGTCATCGCGTTGCGCCGCTCACCCGCCCCGGATCCGACGAGGCACAGGACGTTGGGGATCTTCCAGGTGACTCTGTTGATCAGCTCGTCTGCCGGCCGCGCATCCATTCGCAGCCAGCCTAAGGCGGCGGCGTGTTCGAGGCCCCGCGGTGAAGCGGCGGGGGGGGTCCGCCTAAGCTCATGACATGCATGTGCTCGTGGCGACTACGGGCGCAATGAGCCCCGAACCGGTCGCCGAGATCACCAGCCGTTTCCTCACCGACGGCGGAAAGGTGTCGGTTGTCACCGTCGTCGAGGTGCCGCGTTCGTTTCTCGACGCGATCCGATCCGAAGAGTGGCATCCACTGACAGACACCTCGTGGGCGGAGCATCAGGATGCGCTCATCGCCCGCTACGTCGAAGAACGGGGCAGGCGGGTGACCGAACCGGTGGCCAGAGCCCTGCAGGGCAGAGGCCTCGACGTGCAGGCCCGGTTCCTCGAGGGGGAGGACCCGGCGGCGACGATCATCAAGACGGCGGTCGAGCTCGACGTCGACCTCGTCGTCCTCGGCGCAACCCGACAGATCTTTGATGAGGCTGCCTGGGAGAGCGTGTCGGCACGCGTCATGCGCGACACCGTGCGCCCGGTGCTGGTGGTCCCGTCGCAGGCGGGGGCCGTCCCCTCAGACGCCGAATACCGCAGGCCAGATGACAGCTGAGTATGTCCGTACCCCCGAGGAGCGTTTCCGCGACCTGAGCGAATACCCGTTCGCCCCTAACTGGTTCGTGTGGCGAGGCCTGCGCATCCACTACATCGACGAAGGTTCCGGCCCGGCCGTTGTGCTGTTCCACGGCGAGCCCACATGGAGCTACCTGTGGCGCAAATCGATCACTGCCCTGGTGTCTGCTGGTTTCCGTGCCGTTGCACCCGACTTCCTCGGCTTCGGCAAGTCCGACAAACCGACAGAGGCCGGGTTCTACAGCTACCGACGCCACACCGCTGCCGCCAGAGCTCTGATCGATGCACTCGACGTAGAAGAAGCCACCGCCGTTGTGCACGATTGGGGCGGGCCGATCGGTCTGAGGGTCGCCGTGGAGTCGGGGCGCTTCAACCGCCTCGTCCTTCTCGACACCGGGCTGTACAGCGGCGGATCGCCATCGCCGGGATTCACACGATGGCGCCGCTTCGTCGAAGAGAACCCCGACCTTCCCGTGGATGCGGTGATGCGCAACGCAGCAACGACCGACTGGCCCGCTTCTGTATACGCCGCCTACGAATCCCCGTTTCCCGACCCCGTCCACAAGGTCGGGGCGTGGCGTTTTCCGCTGCTCGTGCCGATGACGGACAGCGATCCTGGGGCGGTCGAGATGCGCCGCGTGAGCGAGGCACTGCGGCGCTGGGAACGGCCGGCTCACCTGTTGTGGGGTAAGGACGATCCGATCATTCCGCCGGCGGTGGCGGAACGGTTCGCCGCCCTCATCCCCGGAGCCGGTTCTCCGGTGCTGGTTGCCGGCGCAGGGCACTTCCTCCAGGAAGACTGCGGTGCTGAAGTCGCCGAGCACATCGTGAAGGTCGTCTCCAAATCCTGACCGCCACCATCATTTCGGGAAGCGTAGGCTGGCACCATGAGAGAGTTCACCGTCAGGATGGACAACAGGCCCGGAATGCTGGCGGCACTCACCGAGGAGATCGCCGAAGCCGGCATAAACATCGAAGCGGTGGCGGCGATGGGCATCAACGGCGACGGCATGGTGCGGCTGGTGGTAGCCGACGGACCGGGGACACGACGCGTTCTGCGCAAGGCCGGGATCTCGTTTGAAGAACGACCAGTGTTGACGACCCTGCTCACCCACAAGCCGGGCGACCTCGCCCGCATGGCCCGCCGGTTGGCAGACGCCCACACCAACATCGACGCCATATACCTGCTGCACTCAACCGCGGCCGGACTCGAGTTCGCCGTCGGTATAGACGACCCAGACGCCACCCTCGACGAATGAGTCTCGGCTTCGGTCTGGTCTCATGCCAGCGGACGCCCGGTGACGACCGTTCGTGGACTGATCGCTATGCAGAGGCACTCGACCTCACCTCGGCCGCCGAGCGCCTCGGCTTCGACTCGGTGTGGTCCACCGAACATCACTTCGTCGATCACGGCTCTATGCCGTCGCTCGTCGTCACGGCGCGCGTCAGTACCCA
>CAZIEQ010000248.1:0-3803 GCA_964538725.1 uncultured Acidimicrobiia bacterium
CGGACAACGACCGTTTCTGCCCCACAGACAACGTCACCCGCGCCCAGATGGCGACGTTCCTCAGCAGAGCTTTGGAGTTGGCACCCTCCGACGATGACGGGCCTTTCACCGACCACACGACTTCGGTGCATCGCCGGGCGATCAACGCCATCCGTATCGCCGGCATCACGTCGGGCTGCAACCCGCCGGACAACAACCGCTACTGCCCCACAGACAACGTCACCCGCGCCCAGATGGCCGCTTTCCTATACCGGGCATTGGCGGGGGGATAGCACCACATCCGGCTACTGGACGTGGCCGGTGCGGTCACCATCTGTAGCCGTCGGTATCCTGGATCTCCGGGCGAGACGGGGGATACACATGCGCAGATGGAAATGGGCGGCGGCGGCAGCAGCAGTGACGGCCGGCGTGGTGGCGGTTCCGGTGGTGGCCGGCCACACCTTCAGCGACGTCCCCGACACCAGCGTGTTTCACGACGACGTCCAATGGTTGGCCGACACCGGGGTGACCAAGGGCTGCAATCCACCTGCCAACGATCAGTTCTGCCCCAAGGACAAGGTGTCGCGGGAACAGATGGCAGCGTTTCTGCACCGTTTCTCCGACCTCGTGCCGGGGGTGGCCCTCGCCGAACTGGCCGACAAGGATCTGATCGTCGCCGACCTGACCGATATCGGTTCGGTGACCATCACGGCCCCCAATCCCGGCTACATCGTGGTGACGGCGACGGGTTGGACCGACGGTACGACGACCGACGACACCTTGCTGTCGGTCGGTCTGAACGTGAGCGACAGCGCCTCCGGCCTCGACCTCACCGGACCGGAAAGCATCCTCATCCACGGTTCCAGCTCCTTCTTCCCCGACCCCAACGAGTTGGCCCCATACGAATTCCGCTATCCGTTCGCGGTGACCCGCATGTTCCCCATCGAGACGGCAGGCACCTACACCTATCACCTGTTCGCCGAAGCAGTCATCGAGGACGATGGCGACACGGTTGACGAGCTCAACATGACGGTGTCGGTCCCGGTGCTGCAAGCCACCTACTACTTCCAGGCGTACGGAGAGGTTCCGGCCGCCGGCTAGAGGAACCGGCGCTCAGCAACCCGCCTGGGGCTCGGGCGCGCTGGTGGCGCTGGTGAAGGAGTTGATGAACTGTTCCAGGCGACTGTCGTTCACCGAGTCGAGGTCGAGTTGAAACCCCCAGGCGGTGGCCATCAGCGGTGTGTCCTGATCGGGAACTTCGCTGACGAGGAGCTTGAAGCGATCGTCGGCCATGCCCTCCAGCTTGTCGAGGGAGTCGGCGTCGATCGGGCGGCGGAAAGTCACCCAAACTGCTCCGTGTTCGAGGGAATGCACCGCATTCTCGGTGGCTATGACTCCGTCGTAGAAGCCGCATTGCAGCGGCGTGGGGTTGTGCGGGCCGCCGGCGGGCACCGCCTCCGGGTACCCGATGGGCCCTTCGATGTGACGCGGGTCACCGACCGCCACCTGACGCACCCCGTCGGGTCGATCGGTGTTCACCGGTTCCAGGTCGCGCACCATGACCAGCACCAGTCCGACCACCGCCAGCACCCCGACGCCGATGAGAAGCCACTTCCACACCGGCCTGGACCCAGCCTGTGTGGGCGCGGCTCGCTTAGTGCCGGTGCGTTTGGCGCTGGGGACGGTCTTCTTGCGGCGAACATTGGCCACCGGGGCACATTCCCTTCGGGGGTAAGCGACGACCCTACCGACACCTGGTTATTGCGCACCTCAAGGGTCGGATCTCAGTCGAAGAGGGTGCCCTGGCGGGCCAGGCGGGGCACACCTCCCCACGGCAGATGGTCCATGAACACCCACGAGCGGCGGTGAATCGCCGACGGGCCCCACCAGGCGAGGGCAGCCTTGTGACGCGGGCCGGGATACCCCTTGTTGTCCTCGAACCAGTACGGGGGATAGTGCTCGGCGACCGTGCGCATGATGCGGTCCCGGGTGACTTTGGCGAGGATCGAAGCCGCCGCGATCGAAAGCGAAGTGGCGTCGCCCCCGACGAGGCACACCGTGGTGCCCCGGCCGACGAAGTCCCAGTTGCCGTCGACGAGGACCCGGTCGGCTTGGATGCCGATGCCGTCGAGGGCACGGCGGGCGGCCAGGCGCTGGGCGTCGGCCATCCCCAACGTGTCGCATTCGGTGTGAGACGCGTGCCCGACCGCCCAACCGTGGCACCAGGCGGCGATGCGGTCGAACAGGGCTTCCCGTTCCACCTCGGTGAGCATCTTCGAATCGCGGATCTTGTACAGACGCCGGTCGCGGGGAACTGCGGCGGCGCCCACACTGATCGGCCCCGCCCAGGAACCGCGGCCGACTTCGTCCATGCCCACCAATACCTCGTGCCCTGCCGCCCACAGCTCCCGTTCCACATCAAGACCGGGGGCTTTGGAACGCAGCGACGGGCGCAGGCGAGGGACGGTGGCGGCCACGAAGCGAGAATAGGACTGTCCGCATCGCGGTCGGAGGTTGTCCGCAGACAGGGAGATACCAGGAATCTGGAGTGCTGCGTGCTTTCCTTGACTCCAGACTGTCCGGCAACCGGGGAGGGATCCAATGGACAGGTTCTTCAAGTTTCGAGTGTCGAGGAGGTGGGTCAAGGTCGGGATGGTGATTCTGGTGCTGGCAACCCTGCTCACACCCGGCATCGGCATCGCCAGCCACACGTTCACCGACGTGCCCAACTCCAACACCCATCACGACAACATCACCTGGCTGGCCAACGCCGGTGTGACCGAGGGCTGCAACCCGCCGGCCAACGACATGTTCTGCCCATCCGACCCGGTGAAGAGGGCTCAGATGGCAACCTTCATGCGACGCCTCGCCGAGAACCAGGTGGTCGACGCCGGATGGCTTCAGGGCAAAACGGCGGCCGATTTCGTTGCAAGCAACCAGGCCTGTGCTGGAGGACAGGCAGTTTCCGGTTTCGATGCCAGCGGTAATGCGAACTGCGCATCCTTCGGTCTCACCGGGTATTTCAGCTGCGCCGGCACTACGTTCACCCCATATGAGAGCACGGTGGACTACAGCTCATCGGCCTCACTCAGATACCGGACGAGTGTCGCGGGTAACGGACGGTTCCGCTGCAATGTCGCCATCCCCAACGGGGCGACAGTCACCGGGGTCGATTTCAGCATCAAGGACTCCAGTGGCACCGACTCGGTGTCCAACTGTGAGATGTGGCGCACCAACCTGACAACGTCGATCGGCGGTGAGACCGAGATGGCGAACGCCGGTGGGACGACAGCCGGCGACACCGCAGGCTCTCGTGTCATCTCAGACACGACTATCAGCTCCGCAACCGTCGACAACGACAACTACGCCTACTTCCTGCAATGCGCCATCAACGGGACCACAACAGCGACTGGCATCTGGGGAGCAGATGTGAGCTACTCGGCGACCGCGCTGGGAACCGTTGACGATCCGACAGACCAGCCAACAGACGGCTCAGGCGAGTGATACCCGCCTAGCGCTTACCAGCGCCGCCCAGACAGTGAGGACCGGGGTGTTCCCCGGTCCTCATTCCTGTGAAGAGAACTCTTGGAAGGGGCTAGCCCCTCCACGGTCATGCCACGGGGCGTATGGTCGGTTGTCCGACCGTCCATCGGGGAGGTATGGAATGGACCGGTTCTTCACGTTTCGAGTGTCCAGGAGGTGGGTCAAGATCGGGTTGGTGGCGCTGGTGGTAGCGACGCTGGTGACACCGGGTATCGGCATCGCCAGCCACACGTTCACCGACGTGCCCGACTCCAACACCCACCACGACAACATCACCTGGC
>CAZIEQ010000249.1:0-2190 GCA_964538725.1 uncultured Acidimicrobiia bacterium
CGGTTAGGCGGCGCTGCGTCTGCCAGCCGCGGCTATTCTCGAGGCCGCGGTGCTCGTCATCCTAGGGGGTGTCGATGAACGGCGGTGCGGCCTCCGCCGGGTCGAGGCGGCTGCTCAGATCCAGCCACTGCTGGGCGTTGGTGAGCTCGTCGTTGCCGAACCAGCCGAAAAAGCTGGCGAAGAACATGAACGTCGCCACCGAGTCGTCGGGAGTCCACGGCCGCGGAGTGAGCCCGAACGCCTGGTATTCGATAGGCAGCTTGCCGGCGGCGGTCGCTTCGGAGATCCACGCGTTCATACCGGCGCTGAATGCCTGGAGGATGGTTTGCGTCTCCTCGGACGCCGTTGCCAGCATGTCGGCGCGGCGTTGCGGCGGTCCGAACATGGTGCGGGCGAAAACATCCCCTCCCGCCGATCCGGCGCCCAACAACTCGGCGAGGGTGCCGGTGCCGAGACGGCGGAACACGTCCGCCTGCCACAGCCGGTCCTGACCCTGGGCATACCCCACCGCATAGAAGAGGGCTTCGGTGTTGGTCGCATAGATGTGCGGCACCCCGTATTCGTCTCGCAGGATCACCGCGCGCCCGTGGGCTCCGTCGCCGGCGGGCGCTATCGGTACGGCTAAGAAGGAAACCATGACCATGGTGGCCAATACGACGATCCAGCGCCTCATGACAGCCTCCCTATGTAGCCGCAGCGCAAACTACTCCTCGGCGGTGCGACGTGCTGGTGGTGGCCCAGGTCTCCTGCAGAGCCTGTTGCACATTGGGCTGCACCCGCAGCACCTCCTCCAGCAGAATGGGGGGCCGGCGGTTTCAGCGTCTGTATTCGGCGTGTGCCCACAGCCGGGTGATGAGAACTGCCACCGTGAACCAGATGAGGACGATGGTGAGACCGATCCGGTAGCCGCCGCTGGTGTCGACGGTGAAACCGAAGATCGGAGGTCCCAGCGCCAGCCCGGTGCCGAAACCCAGCATCACCATCCCCGACGCCCGGCCCGGGTCCCTGCCCGCAGTCAGGGAGATCACCGCCAGCATCGCCGCTGCATTCCACGACCCGTTGCTGGTTCCCAGCACCACGGCAGCCGGCCACAGCAGCCACCGCACCCCGGCGCCGCTGATCCACAGGACCACCATCGCCGCGGCCGCCAACAGTGCCATGGTGCACAGCACCGAGGCGAACCGTCCCGACTTCTCGGTGAAGTGGCCCCAGGCGACACGGAACACGATGGCGGTGAAACCGGCAACGGCGACGGCAAACCCGGCAGTGGTCACGTGATAGCCCAGTGATTCCTGGGCGAACAGGGGGAGGTATGTGCCGACGGCGCCGCCGCCGAGTCCCATGAAGAAGCCGTAGATGGCAAGCCAGCGCACCGCAGGATGCAGCGGATGGCGGACCCTCTGCGGTGGGCGGGTGGCAGCATGGTCGGCGTCCGGCACGACGGCGAAGGCGACGGCCGAGGCGGCGACGGGGAAGGCGGCGGCGATGAGCAGTGTGGCCCGCCAGCCGAGGGCGAGGGCACCCGCGGGGAGGAGCAGCCCGCCGAGGAATATTCCCACCTGCACTCCCGATTGTTTGAAACCGGTGACCAGGCCACGCCGGCCGGGCTCGATGAGATCGGCGATGAGGATGTTGGTTGTCGGGTTGGCCGCGGCTTGGGAGGCGCCGGCGACGACGGCGGCTGCGAGCAGAAAGCCGTAGCCGGGAGCCAGCCCCAAAGACAGCAGTCCCCCGGCGCTGAGGGCGAACAGAACCAGCAGGGCCCTTTTGCCGCCGATGTGGTCGGTCAGCCTGCCGAGCGGAGGCCCGAGCAGGGCGCTGGAAAGAGCCGTCGCCGCCGCTACCCAGCCGATGGCTGTGCGGGAGACCCCCAGGTCGTCGATGATGAAACGGGACAGCACCCCTATGGACGGCAGGGCGAACACCGCCACCGCCATGGCGGTGGTCAGCATGGCGGTCAATGTCACATGCTGGCGGGTGGTGGTCAGGGTGGGTTGCGGCGCGGCGATGACGCCACGGTACCGGGTAGGAACAGCGCGCCGGTCCTCCTGTACCGCCTCGCTGTGCTCGGTGGCCCCTTCCGGCTCCTTCGGAGCCACCTCCCCCGTCTCGCTGCGGTCGCGGGGGAGGATTGTGCTGTGCTCGGTGGCCCCTTCCGGCTCCTTCGGAGCCACCTCCCCCGTCTCGCTG
>CAZIEQ010000249.1:2290-3796 GCA_964538725.1 uncultured Acidimicrobiia bacterium
CGGTCGCGGGGGAGGAGATTCTCAGCAGGCTTTCAGGAAAGGGGGGGAGTATCAGCGGATATCAACCGGGAGGCTCTCCTTGTCGCAGATCAAGACCAGCCCGGCTGCCGCCGCCGCATTGGCACTCGTGGTCGCGTCTTTGCAGCGCGCTCGCGGAGGAGGAGTGGACGTGTGGAGGAGCTGCGCCATCATTGAGGCGGTGATCTGATGCGTGTGCTCGTCGTCGACGATGAAATGGAGTTCGTCTCCCATGTGAAGCGGGGCTTGGAGCGGGAAGGATTCGCCGTCGACATCGCCTACGACGGTGACGAAGGCGTTTGGCTTGCCTCCAACCAGCATTACGACGCGGTGGTGCTCGATGTCATGCTTCCCGGACGCAACGGGTTCCAGGTGTGCTCCGACCTGCGGGGAGCGAGCAACTGGGTGCCCATCCTCATGCTCACCGCCAAGGATGGTGAATACGACGAAGCGGAGGCTCTCGACACCGGCGCCGACGACTTCCTCCGCAAACCGTTCTCTTTCGTTGTGCTCCTCGCCCGGCTGCGGGCCTTGCTGCGCCGTGGCGGCGCCGAACGGCCTCCTGTCATCGAGGTCGGTGACCTGCGCCTCGACCCGGCCGCACGGTCTCTCCAGGTGGCAGGCGGCCCGGTGTCGTTGACCGCCACCGAATTCCGTGTCCTTCACTTCCTGTTGGCGAGAGCAGGCCAGGTGCAGTCCAAAGCCGAGATCCTCGACGCGTGCTGGGACTGGGCGTTCGACGGCGACCCCAACATCGTCGAGGTGTATGTCCGCTACCTGCGCCGCAAGATCGGTGTTGACCGTATCCGCACCGTGCGCGGCGCGGGATATGTCATCGACCCATGAGGCGGCTGCGACAGGCAATGCGAGGGATGCGCGCCAGGACAGCCCTGGTGGCGACGGGTGTCGTCGTGGTGGCTCTCGCCGTCGTCCTCCCCATCGTGGGGTTCCAGGTCAACCGTCGCGTCGAGGCATCCATCGACGCTCAGCTGCGCAATCGGGCCGCGTCAATGGCCTCCCTCGTCGAATCCGGGCTCATGGTTGAAGCGATATCCGCCGCAGGTCCGGACGTATTTGCCCAGGTGGTGTCCCCCGGCGGAGAAGTGGCCGCGGCCACACCCGGTTTGGAGAGCCTGACACCGTTCACTGCCCTGGCGCCGCCGCCGGGCGGCTACGCGTCGGTGGAGAAGAACTCGCTGATCGAAGGCTACGAAGCCCAGCTGGGCCGGGAGGACGAAGGCCCCTACCACGTCGAGACGCTGGGAGTGGCAACGGCAGACGGCCCGATGGTGGTGCAGGTGGCGGCTTCGCTGGAAACGGCACGCAACGCGCTCGGGGTGGTCGGCTCCTTCGTCCTCTGGCGGATCAGCTCGGTCCCGGCCCGAAGAGCGCGAACGCCCGCCAGACCCGGCAGCAGGAGGGTGGCGCCCTGGTGAAGGAGGCTCAGAAGGCCCAGTCCACACAGATCGCCCCGACCCCCGCCCCCCC
>CAZIEQ010000250.1:0-3794 GCA_964538725.1 uncultured Acidimicrobiia bacterium
GGAGGCCAAACCGGCCTTGGTGGCGCGCTGGCTCGGCATGACGGTCGTCGCCTAGCCCCTACTCAGGCAGGGGTCGGGTGGGACAGGCCACGCCCGTTCCCCCGATGCCGCAGTATCCGCTGGGGTTCTTCGCCAGATACTGCTGGTGGTACTCCTCGGCGAAGTAGAAAGGTACCGCCTCGGCGATCTCGGTTGTGATCATGCCGTAGCCGGCCTCCGCGAGACGTTCCTGATAGGCGTCGCGGGAAGCGGCAGCGGTCTTGGCCTGAGCCTCGGATGTGGTGAAGATCGCGGACCTGTATTGCGTGCCGACGTCGTTGCCTTGACGCATTCCCTGCGTTGGGTCGTGGCTCTCCCAGAAGACCGTAAGCAGCTCATCGAAGCTCACCTGTTCGGGGTCGTAGACAACCTGCACCGTCTCGGTATGGCCGGTACCGCCGCTGCACACCTCCTCATATGTGGGGTTGGGAGTGTGGCCGCCCTGATAGCCGACCGCGGTCGTCACCACTCCGGAGGTCTGCCAGAAGACACGCTCTGCACCCCAGAAACATCCGAGCGCGACGTAGGCGACTTCACTCCCGTCGGGAAACGGGGCCACCATGCCGGCACCGGTCACGAAATGGACTGCGGATATCTGCAGCGGACCTGGGCGGCCTGCCAGCGCATCCTCTGCCGTTGGCATTTCGGTTTTGCGCCACGGGCGCCGAATAGCCATCCGACCTCCTTCTCAGGACCCAACGCTACGCCTGCCGTCGGCGTTCCCGCCGAGCCGTCCGGCTGTTAGTCGTCTCCACCGGCCGGTTCCCGTGGGGTTACATTCCCGGCGGCGCTGCCTTCGAGGTCTGAGATCAGGACGGCGACGGTGGCGGCAGCATGGCGGCGGGCGGCGGCGGATGAGGCGTCGCCCAACGCCAACCACAGCATGGCAGCAGCCACCAGCGCGGGTGGCACGGCAGCAATGGCGGCGGCTGTATCTGGGCGGCGTCGCAGCACCGAGCCGACGATCGCCGCGGCCTCTCCCGGCGGAATGCCATGCACGGTGCGTGCCCAGGTGCGGAAAGGGGCCAGCGCCCTGCGCAGGCTTGCCCACTGTGCGGAATGGGCAGTGTGGGGGCTGAGGATGTCCTCGGTGATCATGTCTAGAAGTGCCGGTTCTGCCGGATCGGTGAGGGCCGTGGCCACGGTGAAGCAGAGGCCGGCAGCAGGTTCGTTGTCGATGCCGGCAGGCAGCTCGGTGGTTTCGGCCCGCGATGCCTGCAGGCGTGCTGCCGTTTCCAGGGTTGCGTCGGCGCCGGGCGGGTCGAGGCCGATCGCCGCCGCCGCCTCCCGGTAGGCGGCAACGGCGGAACGGAGCCTGGCCGCCGGCGACTCGGGGTTGCACGCCATCTCGACCACGGCGGCGTAACGGTGGCGGAGAACACCTCTGCGGCATTCAGCGGTCGCTGAGTCCACATCGGTGAACACGTCATCGCCGAGGTCTGCGGCGTCGGCTGTTGCCACGGGAACGGGTTCGAAGTCGACCAGCACGCGGCGCTCATAGGGCCCGAGGTGTAACACCAGCCCCCGGTCGGGATCGGAGGCTATGAGGCGGATCCCTCCGGCGGTGAGGTCGAAGGCGCCGAACAAGCCCCCACCTATCGTTGCAGCGATGGTGGTGGTGTCGGTGCCTCGCTCACCGAGGTGCGGCTGCGACCTGGCCACGAACCCATCCACATGCCTCGCGGAGAGGTTCACGATGACCAGGGCACGACCACCGGGGCCCCGGTTGGTGAACACGTATACGTCTTCATCGGCTGCACCGTCCACGTTTACGAGGTCGTAGAGCCTGAAGTCCTCTGCGCCGGCGAAGTCGGCGCGACGCCGGAGCAGAGGGGTGATCTCGGCCCGATGACGGGCCGTCACCGCAGCATCGGGTTCTTCGCTGACCATCGGTGCCACGAACTCCATCCCGTATCGCTCGGTGAGGCCTTCGATTTGGCCGTGGCCGAACATCGGGAGGCCGGGAAGCGTGACCATCAGTGTGCACACGGCAAAGTACCGCTCTCCGGAGCCGTACTGGGCAACTGCGGGCTCCTCGTCGGGGTTCGACATGAAGTTGACGTATCGGCCGAGGATGGCCGGGTCGAACGCAACCGTTTCGGCTATCAGGCTGCGTAGGGCTGCGTTGTCACCGGCTGCGGTCATGTGCATGAAGGCGCTGTTGTATACCCGGTGCATGCCGAGCGTCCGCACGAAATACCCCTCAAGGAGCCAGAAGGCCTCGGCGAGGAGGAGAGTGCCGGGTGCGTCCACCGCCACCCGTGCGGTCACCTCCGACCAGAACTCTCCGGGCAGGTGGCGATCGAATGACGCGGCGTCGACTCCGCGAGCTGTCCGTGACGGGATGGCACCCCCAGACCCGGGGGCCGGATGCCACAGCCGCCTGATGTGGCGGCGGGTGAGCGTCATGGCAGCATCGAATCTCACGATGGGCAGCGCACGGGCTACCTTGACGATCGTGTCGGTGACCGCGGTACGTGCCTCCTCGTTGAGATAGTCGATCTGAGCGGTGTCATTCCACGGCAGGGCTGTGCCATCGTTGCCGTGATACAGGTAGGTGACGTCGCCTCGCTCCAGGTCGCGGCGTTGAAAGACGACGGCGGCGTCGGTGCCATCCCAGTAGTGGTCTTCGATGCGGATTTCGACACGCGGGTCTGCTGCAAGGTCGGCGCCGGTGAAGCGATATGTGGGATACGGAGGCTCGGGGGTGGTGACGAACCATTCGGGATGTTCTACGACCCATGTCGAGTCCAACCCGGTGTGGTTGGGAACCATGTCGCCGCCAAGCCTGATTCCCCGCTGCAGCGCGCTTTGTTGCAGTTTGGTGAGTGCCTCCCAACCTCCCAGCTCCGGGGCGACATCGTATGTGTCGACCGCGTATGCCGATGCTGCCGTCCCCGCCCCCCGACGCTGTTTGATCTCCTGGGAGGCATGGCTTCTCTTCCAAAGGCCGATCAACCAGATGCCGCTGATTCCCAGCTCGGCGAGGCGGTCCAACTCCTCTTCGGGAACCTGATCCAGACTGCCGACCGGCTGCCGGTAGGTCGTTGCCAGCTGGGAGAGCCACACCGGGGCGTTCTTGGCAACCAGCACCAGACGCGCCATCCATTTCCGATCCTCTGCGTAGTGGACGGTGGCGGAGACTGGAGGCATGCCCACCGCCGGCTTCGGCGCAGGCCGGGGGTGGGTTCGGGGCGCCTCCTCCCGTCGCAGATCCTCGATGACGGCGAAGCGGCTGCGGAAGATGTGCACGTCGGCACCCAGCCAGGGTGCCCATTCCACCAATGCAATGCGCAGCTGATCCAGCAGTGATTGCGGATGGCGCAGTGCCGGTTCCCTGAGCAGCTCGATGAGGCTCGATCTATCTGTGCCCGGCCGGGTGTCGAAGCCGGCGAATATCAGCTGGATTCCGGCAGCGAAGGTGGTGTGAGAGGCCAGGTGCGGCACCGCCAGCAGGGAGTCGAGTGGCCGCATGGCCGGGTTGAGTCTGTCGAGGGAGTACAGCAGCGCTTCCGGCGCCACGGTCGACGGGTCCTCAGGGTGGGGAGGAAAAGCGTCGCAGAATGCGTCGAGTGCTTCCTGCACCCTCCGGTGGCGAGCGAGGGTGTTCGCAACCGGATGCCACGCCGGATGAGCCCTGACGAGGGCGAGCCCCATCCTGTGCAGTACGGCGGCGGCCACTTTCACCGACTCGGCAGGTAGCTCCGCCCCGCCGAGACGCGACGCCCACTGCGGCTTTATCTAGACGCGCGCGG
>CAZIEQ010000251.1:0-3790 GCA_964538725.1 uncultured Acidimicrobiia bacterium
CATCAGCCGGGAGGGCGGCGCCCGCCCGAAGCGACGCCGCGACACGGGTGTCGCCACCGGCGAACATGCGGCGCTGCAGCGGCGCCGGCGGCAGGAACCCGCCCCGCCGCGGATGACCGTCGACGCCGAGGACGGACCGGGGTGCTTCGGGAAGGCAGAACAGCCAATGCCACATCGGCGGCAGCGGATCCCCATCCGAAAAGGCGGCGTCGATGTCCAGGGTGGCGGCGAAACGCCGCAGCGGGGCGGCGACGATCACATCCCGGGCGTGGGCTTCGGAACCGATCCAGGAGGCGAACTCGGTCACAGCACACCGGCCCGTCGCAGCTCGTCGATGTCGGCCGCCCCCATTCCCAGCACATCTCCGAGAACAGCGGCCGTGTCGGCACCCAGCACCGGGGCGAGGAGTGGGGAGGACACCCCGCCGGCGACCCGCAGCGGTGACGCCGGCGCCGGGTAGGTGCCGATGCCGGGCTGGGTGACGGTTTCGAATATCGAGTCGGTGCCTGCCATGCGGGGATCATCGTCCACCAGCTCACGGAAGGTTTGGTAACGGCCCCACGGCACCCGGGCGGCGGTGAGCATCTCCCCCACCTCGCCTTCACTGCGGGCGGCGAACCACGGTTCCAGCACGGCTGCGATCTCTTCCCTGGCGGCAAAGCGGTCCCCTTCCAGGGTGAAGTCGAGCCCGAGGCGGGATTCCACAACCGCCAGCTCCGCGGAGAGCCCGGTGGCTTCCAGCAGTGCCTGCCAATGGCGCCGGGTGAGTGCCACCATCATGATGCGGCGGCCGTCGCCGGTGGTGAAGTCCCTGCCGAAGGACCCATAGAGGTAGTTGCCGTACGCCTCCCGATCGACGTCGTTGACCACTACTTCGGCGACGTTGCCGAGCTGACCTGCCGTCGCCATGGCGACGTCGGAAAGGGAAACATCGATGTGGGCACCTGCGCCGCTTCCACGGCGCCGCCGTTCGGCGGCCAGCACCGCCAGCGCCACCTGATGGCCTGCCAACAGGTCCCACGCCGGCAGCACATGGTTGACCATCCCGCCGCCGGGCGGGCCGGTCACCTGCGGAAAACCGACGGCAGCGTTCACCGTGTAGTCGACGGCGATCGACCCATCGGGGCTACCGCGGAGTGCCACCGAGATCAGGTCGGGGCGGGTGCGGCGCAGCGTGTCGAGATCCAGCCAGCGGGGCGACAGGTTGCTGATCAGCACCCCACCGCCCTCTCCGGGGGCGGTGATGAGCCGCCGCACCAGGTCGCGGCCGTCGTCGGAACGCAGATCCACCGTCACCGACCGTTTCGCCTTGTTGAGTCCGGCCCAGTACAGGGAGGCACCGTCGGCGGTGACCGGCCAGCGGTGATAGTCGACGCCGCCGCCGGGAGGGTCGACGCGGATGACGTCGGCGCCGAGCTGAGCCAGGGTCATGCCTGCCAGCGGAACCGCGACGAAGGCGGACAGCTCCACGACACGCAGTCCCGCCAGCATGCCGCCGCCCTGCTGCTCCATGGCGGCATCCTACGATTCGGAAACAGATGGCCTCCACGACCTCACCACAGCGGCAGGCGCTGCGCGACATGCAGGCAGTGGTCGAAAGAGGCGCCGCCGAACTGCGGACACGAGCAACCAGCTCCGGCAGAGTCGACATGCGCTCCATGGACCGTTTCCAACCGGCGGCGTATCAACTGGCGTTCCTCGCCTCCGAAGCACACGGACTGGCGGTGCTCGTCAACGCCGCCGAAGCAGGCACCGTATCCGAGTCGATGATGTGGGTGGGGAGCGCCCACCTGCTGGCATCGGCCCGGTCCCGCATCGACGGGCACGGCGACATCCTCGGTGCAGACACATTGGACGGCGATGCGGTGCGACGATGCGTGGCGGAGGGACATTCACCCCGGCACATCGACGCCGCCTTGGAATCCGCAGGCGATCTGGGAGTCTCCACCCTCGACGCCGATATGCGGCTCGCCGCCTCCGAGTTCGCGCGGTACGGGGAAGCGGTGGTCGCACCCCGGGCAGACGACATCCACCGCGGGGACACCGACCTGCCGGAGGAGATCATCTCCGGCCTGGCGGCGATGGGAGCCTTCGGGCTGTCGATACCCACCGCATACGGCGGCAGCCGGCAGCCCGGCAACCCCGACCATCTGGCCATGGTGGTCGCCACCGAAGCACTCAGCAGATACTCACTGGGCGCCGGCGGTTCGCTGATCACCCGTCCCGAGATCCTTGCCCGGGCCGTCATGGCCGGCGGCACCGAGGCACAGAAGAGACGCTGGCTGCCGGCGATCGCATCGGGAGACAAACTGGTGGCGGTGGCGGTCACCGAACCCGACTCGGGGTCCGACGTCGCCGCGTTGGCGATGCGGGCCCGGCGCCACGGCAACCTGTGGATCCTCGACGGTGCCAAGACATGGTCCACCTTCGCTGGGCGGGCCGAGCTTGTGATGGTGCTGGCACGCACCGACCCCGACCCGGCGTCGCGCCACCGCGGCCTGTCGCTCTTCGTCGTCGAGAAACCCGCCTGTGCCGGCCACGAGTTCCACGTCGCCGCGCCCGGAGGCGGCACTCTCAGCGGCACCGCGATTCCCACCATCGGCTACCGGGGCATGCACAGCTTCGAGCTGCACTTCGACGGCTGGACACTGCCCCACGACGCGCTGATAGGAGGCGACGCCGGAGTCGGGCACGGATTCGGGATGCAGATGGATGCGTTCGCCGCCGGGCGACTGCAAACCGCCGCCCGTGCCGTCGGTGTCGCCGAAGCCGCCTACCGGGCAGCAGCCGGATATGCTGCCCAGCGGCAGGTGTTCGGGAAGCGGTTGATCGACTTCAGCCTCACCAGGCATCGCCTCGCCGCGATGGCCGCCCGTATCATCACCAGCCGCCTGTTCGCATATGACGTCGCCTGCCGCCTCACCGAGCCGGCAGGACAGCAGGCCGCTTCCATGGTGAAAGCACTGTCGTGCCGCATGGCGGAGGAAGTCACCCGTGACGCCATGCAGGTCTTCGGCGGCTACGGCTACGCGGAGGAGTATGAGGTGTCCCGCCTGTTCGTCGACGCCCGCGTGCTGTCCATCTTCGAAGGCAGCGAGGAGGTGCTCGCCCTCCGGGTCATCGCCCGCCGCCTCGTCGAAGCGGCCGGGTGAGCGCCACCGCCGCTACAAACCGGCGGCCAGTCCTTCACAACCGGCAGCACCCGTGTCGGTGAGCATCACCGCCAGTCGGTCCAGTTCCAAGACGACGCTGTCGTAGGCGCCGGGCCCCCCGGCAATGGCCCTTTGGACAGCATCGACCTGTCCCGCCACATCACCGGAGGGGACGATCTGGGTGATGTCGGCGACCCCGGCGGCGATCAGGCCGAAGGCGACTGTGATGTCTTCGCGGGTAGCCGGCGGCGCCGGGAACGCGGCGGCGAGCGACTCGATCAGGTTGCTGCACGTTGCGTCGAGGGCGGGAATCGTGCCCGCCGGAGGAGGCAACTCACCGGAGGTTGTGGTCGTCGCGGCAGCGGCGGTTGTGGTGGCGGCAGCAGCGGCGTTTGTGGTGGTCATCGCCGCCGAGTCGTCGTTGCCGAAGCGTATCTGCGACACCAGCAAGGCTGCTACCCCGAGCACTGCGATCCATAGGGCGACGGCGGCCGCTGCCGGCACGACCCGTCGCCTGCGGGCAGGTTTCACATCTATGCGGGCCGGCAGCGGCGGCGGCCGCGAAGGCACCGCGGGCAGATCGGCATACACGTCGCGGAGGCGGAAGACGCGGTGGTCACTCCACCGGCGCGCTCCGC
>CAZIEQ010000252.1:0-3755 GCA_964538725.1 uncultured Acidimicrobiia bacterium
AGTGATCGGCCTCATCAAAGCCTATAAAAGCATATTGTTTGCCTTGATGTGAGTTCTCGAGGGACACGGCGTGCAGCGGCGACAGTAGCGAGCCGCAGGGACTGCCGACCACCGTCGCCGTGTCAACTGTGACAATCGCCACTGCCGGCGACTCCACGACCATCCCGGCTCAGGAGCCGACGTTGCCGCCGACGACAACAACGACGATCCCCGCGGCTCCGGTCTCGGCGAGCCCACTTACCGGGGAGCCGCTGGCGTCGTCGTCCACTCAGGGCGTCATGGCCGTCAAAGTCGACAACGCCCGGGCGGCACGTCCCCAGATCGGCCTCGACGACGCCGGCATGATCATCGAAGTACCTGTGGAAGGCGGACTCACCCGATTCATCGCGCTGTACTTCGGCGAGCTCCCACCGCTGGTGGCACCGGTACGTTCGGTGCGTCCAGTAGACGCGGATCTGCTGGCGCCGTTCCGTCCCCTCTTCGTGCATACCGGCGGCCGGGACTTTGTCATGCGGCTCATCGATGCCTCCGGCGTTCGCAGCTTCGATATTCGGGAAGCAGCTTTCCAAAAGCTGAACCGGCCTGCGCCGCACGATTTGGGGATCGCCCCCGGCGACGTGGCGCTACTGCTCGGTGGACCTCCAGCAGTGGAAGTCTTTCCGTTCGCTACCACCGGTGTGACCGGAGTTGAGGCCACCGAAGTGACCATCCCCTTCTCCGCGGTTACAGAGGTTTTGTGGAGCTACACAGGCTCCCGTTACCGGCGTTCACAGAACGGCGAACCGCACTTCGTGCTGCCCGCCGTGGATGCCGAACCGGCAGTGCTCGAGGTCGACACGGTGCTCGTGCTGCAAGCGGCCACCCGCTCGGCGGGATACCAGGACGTCAACGGCGCCGACGTGCCCACCTTCGACGTTGTCGGTTCGGGAGCCTTCCAGCTGTTTCACGGCGGAACCGTCGTCGAAGGTGAATGGCGGCGAGGGGCGCAGGCCGACGGCTACCAACTGGTGGCCGCCGACGGCACCGCTGTTGCCGTTCCTCCGGGGCGGATGATGCTCGAAATCGTCGCTCGTGCCGTCGACGTTTCGTGGCGGTGAATCAAGTTTCCACCGCCTGATGCCGATCCTGAAGGGGATGGGAGGAGTGACACTGCGGCGCATGGCGCGCTGGCTGACGGCCGGCATGGTGGTTGTCACCGTCGGCGCTCCGGCGGCGCGCGCCGACACCGTCGACTATCCCGGTGAGCTGATATTCCCCGTGGTCGGCGACAACCACTACTCGGACACATTTGGCGCTCCTCGCTCGGGTGGGAGGTCGCACCACGGTGTGGACATCATGGCCGACAAGATGACTCCGATAGTGGCTGTCGACTCCGGATTTGTGGGGTGGATGGACGACGACCAGGGTGGTGACTGCTGTGCGATGGCCATTCGCCACGACACCGGCTGGGAAACCTGGTACATCCACATGAACAACGACACCCCGGGCACCGACGACGGTCAGGGCTGGGGGTTCGCCGAAGGCATAGTCCAGGGGGCTCGTGTCGAAGCCGGCCAGCTCATCGGGTACGTGGGTGACTCGGGCAACGCGGAGAACACTTCGCCACATCTCCACTGGGAGATACACGACGGTGCCGGCACCGTGCGCAATCCGACACCGTATGCGGACGCCGCCACCCGCATCGACGAGCCCGGCGTGGTGTGGGACGGCAGGTTCCGCGACGACGAGGCTTCGGTGCACGAGTCCAACATCGACAAGATCGCAACAGCCGGCATCACCCGTGGCTGCAACCCGCCGGCCAACGACCGTTACTGTCCAGCCGACCACGTGACCCGCGGTCAGATGGCCGCTTTCATCCGCCGCATGCTGGCCCTGCCCGCGACGCAGGCCGACTTCTTCGCAGACGACTCCGACTCGATCTTCGCTGGAGACATCAATGCTCTCGCCGAAGCCGGAATCGCCTTTGGGTGCACCACAACCGACTACTGCCCCGACCAGGACCTGTCACGTGCCGAAATGGCAGAGCTGCTTGTGCGCACCTTCGGATACACCAACCCGGACGGGACCGACTTCTTCACCGACGACGCCGGCTACCCGTTCGAAGAGTCGATCAACGAGCTGCGGGCGGCGGGTGTCACGGTCGGCTGCAACCCGCCGGCCAACGACCGATACTGTCCCGCCGACCCGGTGACGAGAGGACAGATGGCAACCTTCTTCGCCAGGGCGTTGGCTCTCTAGCGACCTTTCGTCTCTACCTCGTCGTACAGCTCCAACAGTGTCTGCTGTTCGACCTCCCAGTTGTAGCGGCGCAGCGCTCTGCGGGTGTTCTCCCGGAAGCGGGCCGCGGCTTCGGGGTGATCGAGGATCAACCGGGCGGCGGCAGCCAGGGCCTCTGGGTCCTCGGGGTCGCATGTCACACCGATCTGTTCCTCGGTGACAACACGCCCGATTCCGGGGGAGTCGGAGCCGATTACGGGGATGCCGGCGAGCATGTACTCGAAAAGCTTGTTGGGCAGCGTGGTGTAGTAGCTCAGGGAGGAGTTGACGATGTTGCACAGCCCTATGTCGGCCGACGCGGTGTAGAACAGCAGCTCGCGGTTGGGAAGCGGCCCGAAAAAGCGCACCCTGTCGGCCAGCTTTCTCTTGCGGACCAGGGTTTCCAGGGCAGGCCGGTGATAGCCGTAGCCGATGATGACCAGCACCGTGTCCTCCAGGCCGGCGAGCGCTTCGATGGCCGGTTCGATTCCCCGGTTCTCCTGAATCGATCCCTGATAGACGACGATGCGCTCCGCATCGGAGATCGCCAGCGTGGATCGCAGATCCCACCCGGGTTCCATCTCGATCCGCTCGGGGACATTGAGGACGGTCTCTGGTCGCGGAATCCCCGGATAGGCATCGCTGAGAAAACGAACCCAGTAAGGGCTGGCAACGATGATGCGGTCGGCGTGGCGGATCCAGCGGCGTTCACTCCAACGGGCCCAGCGGCGCCACCAGAAACCCATGCGGTTGCGTTCAGTGGCCAGCTCGTGAGAGTCGTAGACGACCGGTTTGCCGGTGGCACGCTTCAGCCTATTGCCCACATAGAGAGTGTTCAGATCGTGGCAGTGGAACACGTCTGCCTGTGACCGGATGCCTTCTGCGAACATCCGCCGGTTGATCGCCCACGTCTTCAACGCCCTGCCCTGCCTGCCGAGGACGAACTTGACGCTGCGGAACCCGACACGTGCAGCCCGCGACCCGAAGCGCAGCACGGGTGTGGTGAGTCTTCCCCAGGCGCGGCGAATCCCACCAGGATGGGCGGGAGGCTCCGAGTGTCCAATGTCGATCTCGACGGCGTCGCCGGGAGTCGCGGTCGAGGCCGGCTGCAGAGTGCCCAGCTGCAAAGCCAGGTCTTCGTCGACGGGTGCTCCGGTGAGGCGGCTGTGCCGCTGCTCGACCTTGCCGGCGTATCGTGCCGCCAACCGGTTGAGGGCCGACACTCCGAATTGGACACGGCTGACGCGCCGCACCCGGATGCCGTTCGCGGTGACCTCACTTTCGACGGTGGCGCCGGGGGCGTGGATCGCAACGACGGTGACGTCGTGTCCGGCGGCGATGAGGCTCGTCGCCTCGCGGGGGGCGCGGGCGGCCTTCTCCACAGCGTTCTTTGAGGCACACACAGAGCTCACCGACGCAGCGCTGACAGCCACCACACTCCACTGAGTCTTTTTTTTTTTCAAGCAGAAGACGGCATACGAGATCGGTCTCGGCATTCC
>CAZIEQ010000253.1:0-3742 GCA_964538725.1 uncultured Acidimicrobiia bacterium
AATGATCAGAAGACTCGCGAATGTCTCTGTCAATGCCTCCTAGCTGGGCGAGCAGATTCGACGGCCAACAGTCAGCTTTCCACGGCGCCGTGTAGGCGGCTTCGAGGTCGATCATGGCCTGGTGCAGTACTTCTCGCTTCCTGCGAGCCTCCCCGAGGACATCACGTTCGCTGGCAGCCATGTGGAGGTCAGTATGGCAGTCGACTATCCGTACAGGTGCTGACGAGCCGGCAGTGTGCCCCGTCGTCCACGCTCCTCCGCGGCTACTTCTCGGGTATGGCGATGCGGCGTTCGTACCAGCGCAGCGCGAGGCTGAGGAGAATGGTGACGATCAGATAGAAGAAAGTGATGATGAGAAACCCCTCCCGGAACCGGAACGAGCTGCCGGTGTAGAGCCGGGCAAGTTGGGTGATTTCGTTGACGGCAAGCACCGAGACCAGCGCAGTGTCCTTGAACAGGGCGATGAGGTCGTTGCCGAGAGCGGGGAGGATGTTGCGGATCGCCTGCGGCAGGATGATCTTGCGCATGATCTGGCCGTCGGTGAGGCCCACCGACTGGCCGGCTTCGATCTGGCCGTGGGAGACCGACTGGATGCCGGCGCGGAACACCTCGGCGATGAAGGCTGCGTAGATGATGGTGAGGGAGATGATCCCTCGGACCATGAGCGAGATGATGGTCAGCTTCACACCGAGCAGATCGGTGATCTGGGGGATGATCACCAACGCCACCAGGAAGATCAGCACGATGACCGGGACCCCGCGCACGAATTCGATGTATGTCGTCGAGATGGTGCGCCACACCACGTTCTTCGACAGCCTGCCCAACCCGAGAAGGAGTCCGAAGAAGGTCGAAGCGACGAAGGCGATGATGGTCAACTGGACGGTGAGCCAGATGCCCCTGGGGATGATGAAGTCGAATGCTTGCCGGTAATTGTCCGAGAAGAGGATGAGGATGCCCATCCAAACCACGAGAAGGCCGACCACAACCAGCCACCAGGAAAACCCGTCACCTTCAGAGACACGTGCACCGGCCGGCACCGGTTCGGCGAGCTGTGATTCGATGTTCTCGAACTCCGCGGCCGAAGCACCTCCGCCGAATGGTGGGCTCACAGGCCCATCCTTGCAGACCCGATCAGGGCGCGCCTGCGCCGGGCCTTTGGGCCCGGCGCACAGCGATATCTATTGCCGATCAGCCCTCGATGTCGTCGTAGGTGAGGGTGAAGGAGTCGGTGAAGTACTTCTCACCGAGCTTCTGCAGCGTGCCGTCATCCCTGAGGGTCCTCAACGCTGCGTTCACCGGAGCCACCAAGTCGCTTCCCTGGGGGAAGATGAACCCGAGCGGATCGGACTGCAGCGACTCGTCGATCATCTTCACCTGGTCGGCGTTCTCACCGACGTAGCCCTGCCCGGCCGAGTCGTCGATGATCACCGCGTCGACGTCGCCGGTGATGAGCGCCTGGATGGCCAGCCCGAACTGGTCGAAAGCCTTGATGCGATCGGCACCGACCCGCTTCTCGGCCAGCTCGAAGTTGGTCGTGCCCACCTGGGTGCCGATGGTGTAGTCGGCGTTGCCTTCCAGATCGGCGACCGTGCTGAACCGGCTTTCGTCCTTGCGCACGATGTACTTCTGTTCCACCGTCATGTACGCGTCGGAGAAGTCCAGCGTCTGTTTGCGTTCGTCGGTGATAGAAATCCCGTCGGCGGCGGTGTCGTACTGCCCGTCGGCAACCTGCTGCAACACGGCAGGCCATGCCGCCTGCTCGAACTTGGGTGTGCAGTTCAGCAGATCACAGATGGCCGCCCAGGCGTCGTAGTCCCAACCGCCCGCGTTGCCGGTCTCCAACGATATGTAGTTGAACGGCAGGTAGGCGTTCTCGACGGCGACCGTTACCTCACGACCGCCGAGGTCGGTGACGCCTTCACCTCCGCCTCCAGAGTCGTCGTCGCCGCAGGCGCCCGCAAACAACGCCAGGGCTGCCAGTACGGCGACAATCCTTAGCTTCCTGTTCATCTATCTCCTCCACACAGTCTGTTACAGGCCGCCGGCCTGCAGACATGACGATACATGGAACCTGTGGGCACTGCAGCAGAGCATCATGCCTCCACTACAGGAGGCAGAAGTCGACAGGGTCCGAAAACGGATGCTGCGATACCACACCTCGATCCCGGCCGCAGCCACTACGAGGTGACGGTGATGGTGCCTCTCATCTGTGTCGGATGGACGACGCAGAAGTAGGTGAAGGTCCCCTCCTCGGTGAACGTGAAGCTGAAACTGTTGGGCGGCGTGTGCACTCCCGAGTCGAAGATGCCGTCGGGTGTCGGTGAGTCACCCGAGGTCACGCTGTGGGGAGCAACGTTGTCTGCATCCCAGGCCCATTCGACCGTGTCACCGACTTGGACGGTGATGCTGCCTCCGGGGAAGTCGTTGTCGACGACGGTGAGGGCGGCCGTGGCTGGACCCGCAGCCGCCGTGGTGGCGGGCGCCGCCTGCGAGGTGGTCGTTGCCGGTTCGGCGTCGCCGCCCGAACAGGCGGCCACGACGAGAAGCACCACGACCGGCAGCGTGTATCGGGACAGAACTCGTGGTCTCATGTATTCACTCCGTGACGGTGATGGTGCCGGACATGATGTTGGCACCGTGGACTGTGCAAAAGTATGTGAAGGTTCCCGTGCTGGTCGGCGTCCACGTGAACGTGTTACCGCCGCCGACCTTGACGCCTGAATTGAATGCTCCGCCGTTGGCGGTGACCGAATGCCCTGCCGGTGCCGGCCCCGTCCAGCTCCAACGAACCGAGTCCCCCAGGCTGACAGTCTGCGTACCGGGTGCGTAGAAGTTGTCGCCCACCGCCACCTGCCATGTGGTGGCGGCAATCGTCGTCGTGGTGGGCGGCATGGTGGTAGTGGTGGTGGTCGGCGGCATGGTGGTAGTGGTGGCTGCCGTGGTGGAAGTGACCGCCATTGTCGAGGTGGTGGTCGTCCCGGCCGTTGTGGAGGTCGTGGTTGCAGCCATCGTCGTCGTGGAGCCGGCCGCTCCGGTGGTCGAGGTGGCACCGCCGGTGGTGGTCGTGGATCCGATGCTGGTCGTGGTCTCGCCGCCTGCACCGGTGGTCGTCGTCGCGTAGATGCCCCGCTCGGTGGTGGGTCCCGGTGCAGTGGTAGATCCCGCTGCGGTCGTGCTCGGCTGGTTGCCCTCCGCCTCCGTCGCGGTTGTCGATTGAGTTGCCGCGGTAGACGTCGCCACCACCGAGGTCGACGCTGCGGCGGTGGGCTCGGCGGACTCCTCGGTGCCGCCTCCGCATGCAACCGCGATCAGCAGCAGGGTGAACACGCCCAGCCATAGATGTGGGATGAACCTCTTCACAAAACCGCCTGTTCGACGACTCCCGGTAAACGTAACCCATGATGCGGATTAATCATTTCATCTTGATGCGCGGAGATGTCTGGGGACGGTAAACCTGCATCGGCCCTGCAACGAGTAACCACTGTGAGTAGCCAACTTCACACAGGGAGGGTGCAATGAAGACTCGACGGCCGCTGGCGGCGTTCATCGCCGGATTCATCGTCGTTCTCATGGCGGGGGCGGCCATGGCTCAGGTGGGCCCGTTCACCGGGTGACGCTCGCGTGCTGGTCTCGCGGCTTGTGGCGGCGAGCGTGCGGCTCATGGCGTCGTCTCCTGGCGTTATGGCTGCCAGGCTGCGGGTGTGCTGGATGGCCAGGGCAATGGCGCGCTGGGTCTCCCATC
>CAZIEQ010000254.1:0-3703 GCA_964538725.1 uncultured Acidimicrobiia bacterium
CGGCGTTTGTCGAAGCGGGCGAGACCGCAAAGTGTGCATGCTCATCGATCTCCGCAAATGCGATGGCTGCCAGAGCCAGGGCCCCGCGCCGCGGTGCACCTTGGCCTGCATCGAGGGCCATCTCGTGCCGGAGCCCATGGAATGGATCGAGGTCTACGAACACGATCTCGAAGGCGGCGGCACACAGTTCCTGCCCACGCCATGCCAGCAATGCCAGAGCCCGCCATGCGTCAACGTATGCCCGGTCGGCGCCACGTTCTCCACCCCGGAAGGCATCGTCCTGATCGACCAGCAGCGATGCATCGGTTGCCGCATGTGCATGGCCGCGTGCCCGTATGACCGCCGCTTCTTCAATTGGGGCGACTCACCGGTGCCGCCCGAGGCGCTTCTCGCCAACTACTCGATCGAGCACCAGTTGCACGCCCCCAAGGGCACCGTCATGAAGTGCGATTTCTGCCCGGACATGGCACGCGCAGGCGCACTGCCGATGTGCGTCGCCGGTTGTCCCAACGACGCCATCTACTACGGCGACCTCGAAGAGGACATCGCCACCAACGGCAGGGGCGTCGTGCGGGCGTCGCGGTTCCTCACCGAGAACTCCGGCTATCGGATCAAGGAGAATCTCGGCACCGACCCGCGCGTGTTCTACATCCCCGGCCACGGTGAGCTGGTCGGCCGTGACCCGTTCACCATCGGGCGGGAACCCACCTGTTGGCCGTGGGTGGAACGGGCGAAAGGGGCCGCCTCGTGGAGTCGATGACGAATTGGACGGAGAGGCTGACCGCCAAGACCTTGAACCCGGTGGTGCGGACGCGCACCGCCTACAGGGTATGGGTGGGCTTCCTCATCGCAGTGGTGGCGTGGGGGGTCTACGCATATAGCCACCAGTGGCAGGACGGCCTGGTGGTGACCGCGATGCGGGATCGCATCTCGTGGGGCTTGTACATCTCTGCCTTCGTGTTCTTCATAGGAATCAGCCATGCCGGCACGCTGATCTCGGCAATTCTGCGTGCCTCCAATGCCCAGTGGAGAGCCCCGGTGACCCGCATGGCGGAGTTCATCACCGCCGTGGCACTCGTCTGTGGGGCCTCCTTCGTCCTCATCGACATGGGCCGGCCCGACCGCATTCTCAACGTCTACTGGTTCGGCCGTTGGCAATCCCCGATCATGTGGGATGTCATCGCAATCACAACGTATCTGACGGCCAGCGTTCTGTACCTGTACACGCCGATGATCCCCGACCTGGCCCTCTTCCGAGACCGCCTCACAGGCAAGGTTGGGGCAGTTCGGGCCTGGTTCTACCGAACCGCGGCGCTCGACTGGTCCGGCACTCCCGGACAGCGCAGGCACCTGGGACGGGCGATCGCGGTACTGATGGTCATCATCATCCCGATTGCCGTCTCGGTACACACCGTCGTTTCGTGGATCTTCGGGATGACGCTGCGGGTCGGCTGGAACACGAGCATCTTCGGGATCCTGTTCGTGGCCGGGGCGATCTTCTCCGGAATCGCAACGCTGTTGATCGTGATGGTGATCCTGCGCCGGGTGTACCACTGGGAGGAGTACCTGACCGAGAAGCACTTCCTGTATCTCGGCTACCTGCTGGCTGCGATGGCCGCCATCATGATCTACTTCAACGTCACCGAGTACCTGACGGCCGGCTTCAAGCTGGAAGAGGGCGAGGAATTCGCTTTCAACCAGCTCTTCGTCCAGGATTTCGCAGGCCTCTTCTGGGTTTACCTGTTTCTCGGCCTGGTGGTGCCGGTGCTGCTCATGGTGTATCCGAAGACGCGCACCATCAGCGGCGTCATCACCGCCGCGGTGCTTGTCGACGTGGCGATGTTCATCGAGCGGTATCTCATCGTGGTCACCGGGCTGCGGGTGCCCCTGATGCCCTATGAGGCGGCCAACTATTTCCCGTCGTGGGTGGAGTGGTCGATCCTCGCCGCAGGGTTCGCCTTCTTCGCCCTGGTGACAACGCTGGCGCTGAAGCTCTTTCCGATGCTGGCGGTGTCGGAGATGGTCGAGGAACAGCACCACCGTGTCGCCGCGGAGACTGCGGGGGAACTGCTCGACACTGGGATCGACCTGGACCGCCTCGGTGTGGTCGAGATGGAAGGAGACGCCTGATGGGACGCAGCGCGAAGGTGTGGCTGGTGGTCCTCATCGCGCTGCCGGTCATCGGTGCGGCCGCCCCCGCAATGGGCTCCGGCATCGCCATCGCGGTGGCGGCCCCCAAGACGGCAACGGTCGGTGAGGACGTCCAGGTGAGAGCGCTCGTCACCTCCGCCGGGGAGCCGGTGGCGGGTGCCGTCGTGGCGCTCGCCTACGACACCACGTTCGGCGGTGTCGACGGCCATGTCGAGCTCGACCGGGCAACGACCGGCCGCGATGGAATTGCCGTTTTCGACTATGTGCAGCGGGCGGTGGAGAACACCGGCCTGTGCGTCGAGTACCTGGGGCCCGACGACGTCTCGGTGGAACCGTACGACTTCACCATCGCCGTTCAGGGCGCGGCCCAGCAGCATCGATCCGACTCCGGGGTGTCCATTTGGTGGCTCAACGGCTGGTGGCTCATAGTCATCATCCTGATCTTCTGGGCGTTGATCGTGTTCTCCGCCACTCAGCTCGTCATCGTGGGGCGGAAAGCCGACGAGGAGACCCGTGCGGTGGCGCGTGCTTTCACCGACGAGGGCACGGCGTGGATTTCCGGGCTGCTGACGGCAGTGACCATCCTGACGGCCATCGGGATGGCGGTCGTGTTCGTACGCAACCCCCTCACCCATGCCAATCTCGACTCGCCCGCCGGATACCGGCGCACCGACGTCGCTTTCTTCGACGCCGAGTTCGACTTCCTTGGACCGGGACTCGACGCGCCTGCCACCGCCGGCAGCGACGGAAACCCGGCAGCGGAGGGCAGGCTGCTCTTCTTCGGGGCGGGATGCGCCAGCTGTCACGGGCTTGACGGCGCAGGCGCCTTCGTCGGCCCCGACCTGGGTGAGGAGGCCGACTCGGTGGAGCGTTTCATCTCCGAAGTGAGGAAGGGGCCGGGCGAAATGCCGTCCTATCGCGCGAATGTGCTCACCGACTCCCAGCTGGAAAGGATCGCGTCGTTCCTCCAGGGCGGCAACTGATCCGGGCGGCGCAAAACACCGTCCGCCGGCGCGGGACGGATCGAATGTCAGCGGTCGCGCAGGGTCGCCGCCGTTCCGGTGGCGGAAACGATCACCATGCGATCCACGGCGGTGTATTCGATCCGGACCCCCACTATTGCGTGGGCGCCCCGGCTGGCCGCGTCGGCACTCAGATTGTCGAGAGCCCGGCGGCGGGCCTGTTCCAGGACGTCTCCCAGGTCGTCGTGGCGCGAGAAGAGGTGCAGCACGCCAAGACGCTTTGGCGGAACTTGGATGCAGTGACTTTCAAACAGTATCACCCTGTACTGGATCGCCTCCGCATGGATGCGGATTTCACCTGGGACAAACTGATGCCCGACCTCAAGGCGGACCGGGCGCGCACCGACGAGGTGATTTCGGCGATCGAGAGCGGGGACGGGCCGACGCGGGGCTATGTGCCCGCTCGCCGCGCGGTTCCGGGCAAGGATCTCGAACTTACGGTCGGGGTTGCCGGGCTTTCCGGGGCGGAAGGTTTGCTCCGCGTCACGTTCGATGGGGGCGGGGGACGGGGCGGCGGTCGAAAAGAGATG
>CAZIEQ010000255.1:0-3686 GCA_964538725.1 uncultured Acidimicrobiia bacterium
GACGCCTTCCCGGCGAACCAACGCCCGCAGCCGCCGTCCCGCCGGCAGCATCCGCCCCCGACCCCGCCCCACGCAGCAAACCGGAACCCCGCCGGCCTCGAGGTCCTCGACCAGATGGTCTTTCCACGGCAACACATAGGCCACCCGGTATTCATACTCGTCCCGGTTCCACAGGTGGGACGCCTCGGTCACCATTCGCTCGGCGCCGCCGACCCCCAGACCTTTGATCGCCACCAGGATGCGGGGCCGGCCGCTCCGCATCGGCTCAGCCCTCAGATTCGAGATGGTCCATCAGCTCGGTGAGGCCGGCGGTGAAGGGCACTTCGGCCTTCCACTGCAGCACCTCGGCGGCCTTGTCGGCGCTCACCGCGGCAGGTGCGATGTCGCCGGGCCGGGGATCTCCGAAGGTGAGGTCGGTCGGATACCGGGCCACGACCAGCTCAGCCAGCATCTTGATCGAGACCATTTCGGGCGCCACGACGTTCAACGCCATACCCCGGCTCTCCGACCGGCACGCCAACGAGAAGGCACGGGCGATGTCGGCGACATGAGTGAACTGGCGCCCCTGCGACCCGTCGCCCTGGATCACCAGCGGATCCCCTGCTCGTGCCCTGTCGATGAAGATGCGGAACACCGAATTGGGACGCAGGCCGGTTCCGAATGCCGTTCCCATCCGAAGCGCCAGCACAGGCACTCCTTGCAAGCGGTCGGCGGAGAGCAGCATCTGCTCTCCGGCGAGTTTGGTGATGTTGTAAGGATGATCCGGGTGACAGGGATGCTGCTCGTCGAGCGGTTCGTAGCGGGGTTCCCCGTACACCTCCCACGTGGAGGCATACACGACACGAGCATCGGCGCGACGGGCTGCCTCGGCCACGTGGGCACACCCGGTGACGTTGACGCCGGCGGCGAGCTCGGGATGCTGCGCAGCCAGATAGACGTCGCCTATGGCGGCAATGTGACACACCACGTCGCACCCGTCGACCGCAGCGGCCAGACCTTCCATGTCGAGCAGGTCCCCTTCGACCATCCGATGGGGACGGCCCGAGGCCGGAGTCTGATCGAAGCCGATCACCTCAAACCCGTCGTCGACCAGGCGGCGACAGACGTGGCTCCCCACAAAACCTGTGGCGCCTGTTACCAGCACGCGCATTGGCACCTCCTTGACCCTTCCCGCGACGAGCGGGAGACTCCTGTTGCTATGACAACCAGATATCGGATCATCCGCCGCCGACTTGACTACTGAGAGTGATCGAGGATACTTCTTCGGTCACAACACCCGGCGCCCGATATACCCGGCGAAGGGCGTCCAGGCTCCGAGGCGGCAGGCTGCATGCAGGCCGCACCGTTCCGGTCGCTCGTTAGGGTGAATCAACCAGTCGTCGGCGGGAAGACCACGCATGGACCTCACCAGATTTCAACGTATTCTTCGCTCGCGCTGGCTGGTGCTGGCACTGGTAGCCGTCGTTTCGATCGGGCTCGCCAATTGGCTCACCCAATACCGCAACGAGCGCCGCCCGCGCCGGGAAGCAGTGGCAGCCATCTCATTCTTCAAGCAGCTCGGGGAGCTCGACGACGAAGCCGCCCAGAAGCGGGTGGAAGATGCTGCCACCGCCGCCGCCGACGCCAACATCGCCGACCTGAAGGCGCGCCTGCACCCGTTGGCACCTTGGGAGATAGCTGAGGTCCAGCCCGACACCCAGGATCTGCAGCTGCTCTTCATCGGACGCGCCGACACCGACGCCGCCGCGTCGGCAATCGCCGAAAGGCTGCGGCAGCGTTATCTCGCAGACGAGCCCTTCACAGCAGTAGCCGAGATAGACGACCAGCTTCACGTTGTGGCCACCAAACTCTCCGACCTGCAGGACCGCATCAGTGCTTCTACCCCGGATCCGGAGCCCACCACCACAGGCGACATCATCGAAGCCCGCAATGAAGCAGCGCTGCGGGCGCAGGTGGAGTCGCTGCGCGAGTCGTACAACAACAATGCGATAACGCTCCTCGACACCGAGCTGGAGCCCGACGAGATCGACGCTCTGCTGGTCGACCAGGACCGTCTCCTCACATTGCTGCAGCAATACGAGATCACACTGTTGTCGCTGCAGCCCCCCGAAGCGGAACAGGTACTGACGGAGGAAGGACTGCAGGCGGACCTGCAGGTCCAGCTTTGGCAGGCCGAGTTCGACCAGTTGATGACGACCTACGAGAGCCTGTTCCAGCAGAAGGTCGAGTTCGAGAACCTGAACCGCATCGAGCCCACCGAGACCTTCCCCTCCAGTCTGGAGCCCGTCTCCCCGGTCAACAACCAGGCGCTGGCGCTGGCGGCCGGGTTGCTGGTAGGCGCGGTGGGACTCCTCCTCATCGATCGGCTCCGCCAGCCGCTGTGGGCTGCACGCGACATCGAAGGAATGACCGCCCTGCCGGAGATCCTGCCGCGGGGATGGCTGGAACCGACCGACAAGGCCTGGTATTTGGGCACCGGAGCGGGCAAGCGCAAGGCCGGCATCCAGGTGTTGCGGCCCACGGTGGAGAACCTGCAGGCCGATGGAGCGCGCACGATCGGCCTGAGCGGCATCCAAACCTACGCAGAGGATGTTCAGGAGCTGAGCGCCGACCTGGCGGTGGCGATGGCCATCTCCGGCAGCCAGGTCTTGTTGATCAACGCAGACTTTGCCCATCAGTCCCATCTCTATGAGATCGAGCCGGGGACGGTCACCCTGGCTGCACTCATAGAAGCCGCACCCGCCCTCGCCGGCGGCCCCGACGACGCGGGACCGGGGATGGCAAGGGCACTGCGCCAGCGGCCAGAGACCGTTGCCGGAATGCGCGCCCTGCCGGCAGGATCGACGGAGGCCGATGCCACCGACATGTTGTCCCGCCCCGGTTTCACCGCGATTCTCGAGACCGCAGCCGATGCCTTCGACGTCGTCATCGTGTCGGGAGCGGACGCCAACGATCCGGTCACCCATGTGCTTTCGCAGCGCCTCGACGCCATGCTGCTCGTCGGGTCCGCCGGTCACACCACGGTCACAGGACTCGAGGTGGCCAAGCGCGAGTTTGCCGGTCGGCGGGCCCGCCTTGTGGGTATGACGTTGCTTCGGCGGCGCCCCACCCGCCTGCGTCGCTTCATCGTTCGCCAGCTGAGACGGCGCCCGCGCAGCGACATCGAGGACAGCAGAACGACCTCCCTGCGGCGCAAAGCCGGAAAGCCTACGGACGAGCAACCGTCACCCGACGGGGCGACCGGCACTGAGGCCCAGCGCGTGCCCGGCGGGCGCTCACCAGAGGGACCCGAGGCCAAACCCAGGACCGCCGAGAAGACGTCAAAGTCAGCAGTGGCGGCAGACGGACACACCGAGACCGGCTCGGCGAAACCCGCCGAGAGACAAGGTGCCCAGCGAGGCCCCTCCGACAAGCCGGCGGAGAAGCCCTGAGCGCATCCTGGCGCCGCGGTGTCGAATCGACGCTGCGCCGCGGCTCGAAATTGCTTTTTGCCGCCGCCGATGTGGTGGCGCCCTCGTTTCCCGGACCCCGGCTGCTGATCTACCACCAGGTCGGCACCCACCTGGGGCGGGAGATGGAAGTGACCACCGCCATGTTCTCCCGCCACCTCGACTGGCTCACCGCCCACGGCACGGTCGTCGATCTGGAAGATGCCGTCGCCCGCAGAGGATCACCCGAGGCGGGGC
>CAZIEQ010000256.1:0-3679 GCA_964538725.1 uncultured Acidimicrobiia bacterium
GCCCAGACGGCTGGGAAGACGACCTCCACCTCCAAAGCTCCAACCAAGGCTGGATCCAAGTCCTGCTAGGCAGGTAGTGATGGCCATTACAGTCAGATGAGAGAAAAGACATCGTCGACGAGACCGTGAACCGGGAAGACCGCAGGGAATCCAGGACCAGGGCGAGCGCCGCCGGCCTCGCCCTGGTCATCGTCGCCTATTTCATGGTCATCACCGTGTGGCTCCCCTCCTTCGTGCTCGAGATCGGAGCAGTGTCGCGAGCTGACGACGTGGTGCAGGACATCGTGGCAACGGTGATCTGGGGCGGCGGCCTCGCGGTGGGCATGTGGCTGTTGCGGGTGGCACAGAAGCGGAACCTGATCTGATGGCAACCCTCAGCTACTGGGACAGCAACATTCCCTGTTTGGCGGCGTGCCCGGTGCACACCAACGCGGGAGCCTATGTGGCCGCCATCGCCGAAGGCGACGACCTCACCGCCTATCTGACCGCCAGGCTGCCGAATCCGTTCGCATCGGTATGCGGCCGGGTCTGCGCCGCCCCCTGCGAGGACGCATGCCGCCGCGGTGAGGTCGACGAACCGATCGCCATCCGGGCCCTGAAACGTTTCGTCACCGAGAAGTACGGTGTCGAAGCGGGCCCCCGCAGCGAATGGGACGGCGGCGGGCATCCCGAACCGCCGCAACGCTCACAGAGCGTCGGCATCGTCGGTGGTGGGCCTGCCGGCCTGGCCGCGGCCCACGACCTGCGCCTCCTCGGATACGCCGTCACCGTTTATGAAGCCACCGACGAGCTCGGCGGGATGATGCGACTCGGCATCCCCGAATACCGCCTCGACCGCCGCCTGCTGCGCGCCGAGATCGACTCAATCGTCAACCTCGGTGTCGAAGTGGCCTACCGGACCAAGGTCGGTACCGACGTCACCCTCGATGAGCTGCGGGATCGTCACGACGCCCTCTTCCTCGGCTTCGGCGCCACCCTGGGACGCGGCCTTGACATTCCGGGCCACGACGCCGACGGCGTCTTCCGCGCCATCGAATTCCTCATCAACATCAACGAGGGTTTTCACGTTGACGTCGGCGACCACGTCGTCGTGATCGGCGGCGGCAACGTGGCTATGGACGCGGCCCGTACCGCCTTGCGAGCCTCCTACTACGACCAGGCACTGGGCGGACCGCCGAGTGTCACCGCTCCCTCAGGTGAGAGCTCCGCCGCCTTCACCGAGGCCGTCGACGTTGCCCGGTCTGCGGTACGCGCCGGCGCCAAGGAGGTCACCGTGATCTCCTTGGAGAACCGCGAGGAGATGCCGGCGGCCGATTTCGAGATCGAGGAAGGCATCGCCGAAGGCATCCGCTTCGTCCATCGCCGGGGACCGTTGCAGGTTGAGGTCACCGATGGGGTGGCGAGCGGCATCTCCACGGTGGGTGTCGTGTCCGTATTCGACGAGGAAGGCCGCTTCGCCCCGGTCTTCGACCCCTCCGACGTGGCCCACTTCGACGCCGATACCGTGATCCTCGCCATCGGCCAGGCGGTTGATTTGGAAACGCTCGGCTCCGCAGGCCCGGCGGTGAGCAGGCGGGGCACCATCGAGATTGACCCGGAGACGGGAGAGACCTCCGTTGACGGCATCTGGGCGGGTGGCGACGCCGCATACGGCCCCCGCAACCTCATCGACGCCATCGCCGATGGGCGGAGCGCAGCAGCCGAGATTCACCAGTACTTCGGCGGCGAAACCCCCAAAGACCAGGCCGCAACGATCGTCGAGTTGGAGCAGTTCCATCGCATGGAAGACCTCTACGACCGACAGCCGCGGGAAGCAATCGGCACCTTGCCCACCGAGCGCCGCATCGGGCTGCGGGAGGTGGAGACCGGGTTCACCGAACTCCAGGCCCGCTGCGAGGCGCAGCGTTGCCTGCGTTGCTTCGCCAACATCCAGCTCGACATCGGGGCCTGTGTGCTCTGCGGCCTGTGCGCCGACGTTTGCCCCTACGACCTTATCTCACTGGTGCCCGCAGCCGAGGCCGGAGCCGACGGGCATGCGGGCACCGCGCTGCTGCTGGACGAATCGAAATGTATCCGCTGTGCACTGTGCATCGAGCGTTGCCCGACGAACGCCCTGTCCATGGAGATGTGGTCGGGTGTCGGAGCTCTGCAGCCGGAGATGCGCATCCCCGTGGGGGTGGGAACATGACCGACAGACGCCGCATCCGGGACACGGTGATAGGTCGATCCATCTTCCGCAGCCCGGAGCGGGAAACCGTCAGAGACCGCGCCGCCGGCCATTGGGCCAACTTCCTGCTGCACATATACCCGGTAAAAGTGCGCCGCGCCGAGCTGGGATTCCGCTTCTCGTGGTATCTGGGAGTGATATCGGTGGTGCTGTTCGCGTCACTGATCGTCTCCGGCATCTACCTGATGTTCTTCTACGTGCCCTCGCCTGTGTCTGCGTATGGCGACATCCAGTCGCTGCAGGTCGATGTGGCATTCGGCCAGTTCATCCGCAACGTGCACCGCTGGTCGGCACACCTGATGGTGATCGCGGTGGCCGCCCACATGGCGCGGGTCTTCTACCGGGGCGCCTACAAGCCGCCGCGAGAGTTCAACTGGGTGATCGGAGTGATGCTGCTCCTGCTGACATTGCTGCTGTCGTTCACCGGATATCTACTGCCGTGGGACCAGCTCGCCTTCTGGGCGATCACCGTCGGCACGTCGATGGCCGGATTCGTCCCCTTCTTCGGAGGGGCAATTCAGGAGACCCTCATCGGAGGCACCCAGGTCGGGTCGGAGACGCTGCTTCGCTTCTACGTCCTGCACGTTGCCCTGCTGCCGACGATCGCGGTGGTGCTCCTCATGGTGCACTTGTGGCGGTGGCGCAAAGATTCGATGCTCGACATCGGTGAGGATGAGGGGGGTGAATAGTGGCAGCTGACGAGCCGCGGGTGGTCGGAGGGAAGCGCGTCCTCGGCGTCGTGCCCGGACAGCCCATGGCCGGTGAGCGCAAGGTGCCCGACGAGCAAGAGCCGGTCATGGTGTGGCCGCATCTGCTGGTCCGTCATGCAGTCGTGGCAATGGCCACACTGCTGGTGGTCCTTCTACTGGCGCTGCTGTTCGACGCTCCGCTGCGCGACGTCGCCAATCCTTTCCAGACACCCAATCCGGAGAAGGCGCCCTGGTATTTCGCCGCTCTCCAGGAACTGCTCAGCCACTTCCATCCTCTCGTTGCCGGGGTGCTGGTGCCGGCTGGCATCGTGATCGGCATGGCAGCGCTCCCCTACCTGGACCGGAACCCTGCCCGGGCGGCGCAGTTCCGCAAAGTGGCGGTATGGACCTTCACCGTGTTCCTTGTCGTGTGGGTGGCCCTCACCCTGATCGGTTTTGCGTTCCGCGGACCCAACTGGGGTTGGGTGTGGCCGTGGGAGGAATGGCACGGTGAGCTATGAGTGAAGGCATCGGACGTCGCGAGTTCCTCTCGCGGGCGTGGAAACTCGGGGCAACGATGGCCGCAGCAGCCGGCGCGTGGACATCCTGGGATGTGTTGCGTTCGCAGACGGCGAGCGGACTCGGCGGTGTGGTGAAGACGGTCACCGCTACCGAGGTGCCGAGCGACTCGACCGTATACGTGCGGGAAGCACAGACCTACCTGACGACTATCGACGACGAGGTCATCGCCTTTCGCCAGGAG
>CAZIEQ010000257.1:0-3666 GCA_964538725.1 uncultured Acidimicrobiia bacterium
AAGAGTGCTCGCTTAGGAAGATGGTCAGGGCAGGCGGGGTATCCGAAGGCGGGACGGATGCCTCGATATCGTTCGGAAATCAAATCGTCCTTCGACAGCGATTCGCCTCCACCGTAGCCCCAGTCGCACCAGAGTCGAATCTTGGCCATCATGACGTCGCCGTTGGGCGGGTCGAGCAGCTGGCCCGCGGTGGTGTCGTCCGACGATCTGTGAGTAGTAGTCGCTGCGTGGGCAGGAGATGCCCTCGGCTTACCGCACACCCCGGCGAAGGCCGCCCAGGCCACCCGGGACAAAGCCAGCATGCGCGCCGCGTTCGCTGACGCCGGTGTCGCCCAACCGGACTTCCGCCCCGTGGACGATGGCGACGATGTGAGGCTGCTCGCCACCCAGGTGGGATACCCCTGCATCGTCAAACCGGTGTCGGAATCGGCGAGCCGCGGGGTCATCAGAGCCGACGACGGGACCGCCGCCGCCGCCGCCGCGCAGCGGATAAGAGAGATGCTGTGCGCCGACGGCGACGGGACGGCGCCGCTGTTGGTGGAGGCTTTCATCGCCGGAGACGAGGTGGCGGTCGAAGGCATGCTTCACGACGGTGAGCTGAGCGTCGTCGCCGTTTTCGACAAGCCGGATCCTCTCGACGGTCCCTACTTCGAGGAAACTCTGCTTGTGACGCCTTCGCGGCACTCGTCTGCGCTCCAGGCCGAGATCATCGGCCTCGCTCAACAGGCGGCAGCTGCCGTCGGGCTCCGTGAAGGCCCGGTCCACGCCGAGATCAGGATCGGCGGCGACGGGCCCCGCATGTTGGAGATCGCCGCCCGCACCATCGGCGGGCTGTGCGGGCGCACGCTGCGCTTCTCCCTGTTGGGGGCTTCGCTGGAGACGCTCGTCCTGCGGGCCGCGCTGGGCCGGTCGGTTCGCCCACAGAGCGGGCAATTCCCCGCCTCAGGAGTGATGATGCTGCCCATAGCCAAGGAGGGCCGGCTGCGCAGAGTCGCCGGCCGGCGGCGGGCGCTGGCAGTGCCGGGGATCAGCGGCCTCGAGATCACCATCGCTTCCGACCGCCACGTGGTACCGCTGCCCGAAGGCGACCGTTACCTGGGCTTCCTGTTCGCCAGGGGGAGCACCGCGGCCGCTGTAGAGGACGCCTTGCGTGTCGCCTACGCCAAGCTGGATATCGTCATCGACTGAGGGTCAGTCGATGAGCCTGATGTTGTCCGGACCGACGACAGGCGGTGTGCTGCTGATGGGCGTGAACTCGTCACCGCACCTACGCTCGAATCCGATCGTGCCTGTGGCCTTGTCCTCGCGGTATTTGTCGATCGTGTAGCGCACCACCCTCCATTCGGTGTCGATGCCTTCGAGAGGGCCGAAGGGAGGGGAGAAGCGGGTCGGGTCGGTCCATCCGTTGAAGAATATGTCCGAGCACGAGACGTGCATCTGGATACCAGTTGGGGACAGGGAGTCGGACCCTCCCGCGTCAGGCACCCAGGCGTTGTTACCCGTGCCGGCTGCCCTGCTCGTACCGCACACTGTGGTCGTCGTCCCGTCGAGATGCTCGAAGACAAAGATGAATTCCGACCACTTTGTCTTCTTCTTTTTCTTCTTCTTGTCTTTGTCTTTGTCCTCGTCTTCGTCACCCCCGTTGGTCGCTGCGCTCGCCGGGGCGCTTTGCGCTTGCCAATCGGGGATCGTTGCACACGGTGGATAGCCACCCCCAGGGTCACCGTCGCGGACGCTGGGGGTTCCTGGAGTGGAGTCACCCGGGAAACCCGACCCGGGGCCGCTGTCCGTGGATCCGAACTCGATCTCGGCTGTCGCCGCTGCGCTCACGATGAAACCGCTCTTGCCGACAACGGTGGCGAAGAAGGCCGACACCGACTTTCCCGGAAGTCGCACCCGGACCTCGGATCCGGCGGCGTCGGTGGATATGCATGGGAACGTGCTGATCTCCAGGGCCCCCGAATCCGTGCAGCCCGCCCAGGCCGTATCGGTGATGCCGTCGTTGCGCAAGGCGTATTCCTTGACGACTGCAACTGCTGCGTCGTAATCGGGCAGCTCCTGAGCAGCCGCCAGCACCGCCGCATCGGCAGTCGCCTGGGCACGGAGTCGATTCTGATGCACGTTCGCGATGTCGATGACCAGGGCGCTGAGCCCGAAGATGGTCAGCAGCAGAGCGGCTGTGAGGACCAGGGCAGCACCCGAGTCGTCATCGCGGCGGCGTGAGATCAGCCGCACCATGACCAATCCCCTATCTCCTGGAATGAGCTCAGACCAATGTCGACTCCGTTCACGTTGGTGCGCTCCACCCTCATGTGAACTTGAGCTTGGAGCATGTTGCCGTTGAGGAGGAAGCCGTAGAAACCGGAGATGCTCTCCAGCGGGTACTGCGTGCACAGGATGAGCACGTCGCCCTCGACGTAGGAAGCGTCGAAGCCGACGCTGACCCGGGTGGCGCCCTGGTCGAGGCCGACCATCTCTTTGGTCAGGCAGACGAGGGCATGTGTGTCCCCGGTCAAACCCAGGCCGCCCACGATGGGACACGTCAGGTCGTTGCCGACGTCGCCCACGACCGCCCGCCTCACCGCGTCGCGGGTCCCCTGCCGCACCGAGTTGAGGTTGCTGAAGGACCAGCCGAAGTCGACGATTCCCAACATGATGGCCAAGATCAGCGGTATGACGAAGGCAAGCTCGATCATGGCAGCGCCTTCATCCCGGCGCGAACCATCGTGGTGTGATGCCTTCCGCATCCATGGCCACATCTGGTTCATCCCCTTCCCAGGTGAAGGGTCCTTCTGATTGCGAACATCATACAACACGCTCAGTAGTCGGTTGACCACTGTCTGTGGGTGAAATCGCCGTGGGAGGGGGACAGGCTTCAGCGGAAAGACGACGCCCACCGAGGACGTCAGGCCGCAGAGTCTGCTTCCGTCGGGCGGAACACGACGGCCTGCCAGATGAAGTTGTGATCGGTGTAGACGACCTCATAGCCGTTGTCGGCTGCGAAGGCCACCATGTCGCCTGGGGAGTGCACGAAAGCCTGGAACGCCACCCTGCGCCGCCGCAGATACCAGTTGCCGGCGCGGATGCCGAGGCGGTTGTACCAGCGGTCGCGGGGAAAAGTGGCTGCCAGATCACCCTTGGTACGTGACAGGGCGGCGTTCATGAGCTTGGGCATGTCCGGATAGCAACACAGCACCCTGTTCATCACGACGTGGTCGGCTGGCGTGAAAGCGGCGAAGTCATCGGCGAAGTCGCCGATGCGGCGCTCCACTCGGTCGGTGAGGCCTTCATAGCGAAGCAGCTCGGCGGCACTGTCCTCGTAGCCGGGGGACAGCTCGACGCTGACGGCGTGTGCCGCTCCCGCCTTGAGCATTTCGATGTGAACATCGCCGACCCCGCCGCCGACCTCGAGGACGGTGTCACCGGTCATCCCCTGGCGGTCGAGGTACTCGAACATGCTGCGGGCCATGGGGTCGAGACCCTTCTTGCGGTATCTCTTCAGTCTGCGGCGCGCTTCCCGCCTGTTGAAAAACCTTCGGTAACCCGACGGGGAGCAGCAGCCGGGCAGGGTGGCTACCGGTCCGTCAAGGAGCGGCGTACCAAGGCCGTGCCGTGGGCGAGGGGCCGCGCCTCGCGGACATGCGCAGCGTTCGTTCTGTTCCACCC
>CAZIEQ010000258.1:0-3651 GCA_964538725.1 uncultured Acidimicrobiia bacterium
CCAAGGCGAGGTAGCGGGCGCGCGCGGCCTCAGTCTCCGCCGCCGCCGCGCGCCCCGTCTTGGCGGACAGGCCCCCCGCCGTGGCCACCCGCCTGCGGGCGGCGGCGGCCACCGGGGCGACGGCGCTGCGCGCCTACGCCGAGTGGATCGAAAACGAACTGACGCCCAACGGTCACGACGACTTCGCCATCGGGCGGGACAGCATGGAACGCCTGCTGGCGGTCAATGAGCTGGTTGAGATGTCCCTCGACGACCTGTTGGAGATGGGGGAGGCCAACCTGGCCACCAACGTGGAGGCCTTTGAGGAGACGGCTGTCGAACTCGACTCCGACTTGTCACCCCGCGAGGTCTATGCCCGTCATGTGGCGGCGGAGCACCCGACCGCCGACGACCTGATCCCGGTTACCCGCAACATGTTGGAGGATATCCGCAGCTTCCTGGTCGACCACGACATCATCTCTATTCCATCCGAGGTGCGGGCCATGGTCGCCGAAACCCCAAAGCATCTGCGGTGGGCGTTCGCCATGATGGACACCCCGGGGCCGTATGAGACCGAAGCCACCGAGGCCTACTACTACGTGACACCGGTGGATCCCGACTGGTCCGAAGAACAGGCTGACGAGTGGCTGGCCGCTCTCAACACGTTCGCCTTGGAGGACATTTCGATTCATGAGGCCTATCCGGGCCACTATGTGCATTTCCTTCACTATGCCGACGCCCCCACCGACGTCTCCCGGCGGGCGGCGTCGTATGCGTTCACCGAAGGCTGGGCGCATTACTGCGAGGAGATGATGTGGGAGGAGGGCTATCGGCACGGCGATGCCAGGTTTCGCCTCGCTCAACTCTCCGAGGCCCTGGTGCGCAACTGCCGTTTCGTGTGCGCCATCCGCATGCACGCCCACGGCATGACCGTCGACGAGGCGACGCAGATGTTCGTCGACAAGGCCGCCTATGAGGAGACCCCGGCCCGCAAGGAAGCGGAGCGGGGAACATTCGACCCCGGCTACTTCTCATACACCCTCGGTAAGCTGCAGATCATGCGGCTGCGTGACGACGCCCGCCGGGTGTGGGGTGACGGTTACACCTTGAAGCGTTTCCACGACACGCTGCTGTCACGGGGCGCCCCGCCGGTGGAGCTGATGCGGGAGGCGATGGGGCTGTAGGTTCGGCGGAAACGTAGCAGCGCCCGGGGAGCCTCCTCAGCTCCACAGCACTACCCGTTCACTTCGTCCCGCCACGCCAGCCACTCGGCGACGGGCGCCATGTCGAAGTCGGGGCCCTCGAATCCCAGTGTTATCTCGTCGGCACCGGCCTCCAGAAGGGCAGCCCCCGACTCCGGCTCGGTGGCCTTGGCGCCGGCCGACCGCTCGATCGCCTCGGGGTCCCGCCCCACCTTGGCGCACCAGGCGTCGAGCACCTCCATCTTGTGGGCGTACTCGGCGGGGGTGCCGAAGCCGTGCCAGATGTCGGCGTGGCGGGCCACCAGGCGCAGGGTCACCTTCTCCCCGCCTCCTCCGATGAGGATCGGCAGCGGCCACAGCGGCGGCGGGTTCAGCTTGGCGATGCGGTCTTCGATCACCGGAAGCGCCGCCTCCAGTGCCCGCAGCCGGTCGGGGGCAGTGCCGAAGGAGTAGCCGTACTCGTTGTAGTCCTTCTCGAACCAGCCGGCTCCGATGCCGAGAATCGCCCTGCCTCCCGAAGCATGGTCGACGGTGCGTGCCATGTCGGCCAGCAGTTGGGGGTTGCGATAGGAATTGCAGGTGACCAGAGGCCCGATCTTGATGCGCTCGGTCACCTCCGCCCACGACCCCAACATGGTCCAGCATTCGAAATGGCGGCCATCACCGTCGCCGTACAGCGGATAGAAGTGGTCCCAGTTGTATGCCACGTCGACCCCCATCTCCTCGGCTCGAACGACGGCACGGCGAATGGCATCAAAGGTGGCGTGCTGGGGATGCAGTTGGACGGCGATACGCACAGGGGATCCTCCGGTTCGGGTGTAGCGGTAATGCGAACCTAATCGGGAACGACGATCATCCGTCCATCGGGGCGGCGCTCGCCGCGGGCCACAGCCATGATCTTGCCTGCCGCCTGTGACAGCGGCACCGTCTCGATGGGAGGAGGGGCGATGTTGCCTGCATCCAGCCAGCCCAGCACCACCTTGGCGTCCCCCGGCAGGCTGCCGAAGGCCCCCACCAGCTCATATTCCTGGGTGGCCCACAGCACCGGCGGCAGGGTTGCCAGCGCCTCGATGCCGACTCCGACAGCGACCGCCCGGCCTCCCGGGCGCAGCGACTTGACTGCCGCATCGAGCGTCGACGCCTGTCCGACAAACTCGATTGCAACGTCGACCCCGCCGTCGGTGAGCAGCTTGACCGCCCTGCCCACCGAGCCCTCCCCGGCGACGATCACCTCGTCGGCGCCCATGGCCTCGGCACGCTGCAATGCAGCCGGGTCCGCGTCGACGGCGATCACCGGCGCCGCTCCCATCTTCTTGGCAATCTGGACTCCGAATGTGCCCAGGCCGCCGACCCCGACGATGGCGACCGCATCTCCCGCCGTCACCCCGCCGCGACGGGTCACCGCGTGGTAGGCGGTGGCGCCGGCATCGACGGCGGTGGCAGCGATCTCTGCTGCCACCCCCGGGGGGCGGGGAAGCAGGGCATCGGCGGGGAACACCACCGCGTCTGCGAGGCCGCCGTCGAAGTCGATTCCTGTCATCTGCAGGCTGCGGCACAGGGTGGGGCGATCCTCCAGGCAGCGGTCGCACGTCCCGCAGTAGAGACCCGCCTGGGCTACCACTCCATCTCCGGGCTGCAGTGCAGCGTCGGTGGACTCACGCACCCGGCCCGAAATCTCATGGCCCAGCGTCACAGGGATGATGCCGGTGCGGGCGGTGCCGTCGAGGAAATGCAGGTCGGAGCCGCACACCCCGCAGGCCTCCACGTCGACCACCACCTCGCCGGGCTCCGGCGGGCGCATCTCCACCGACTCCAGGCGCAGATCGTCGGGACCATGGAAACGCAGGGCGCGCATGGTGCTGAGCATACGAGCAGCAGCGCTCAGCTGCCCGGGTCGAGGCGGGCGGCGGCATCCAGCGAGGCCACCGCCTGGGCCACGTCCGGCCTGGCCGGGTCGATGCAGCGGAACCCTGCGGGCACCCCCGCCATCCCCTGGGGGGCGTCGCCGGCGGCGCCCACCCAGATGACACGCTGCACTCCGGCGTCGGTGGCCGCCTCCTCCCAGGCGGAGAACACCGCGGCGGGGCCGGAGGCAAACGCCCTCTCCCGGGTGTCGGTGGCGGCTGCGGCCACGAAGACGACGGTGAAAGCACCCATGGCAGCGCCGCCCACATGAGAGGCGTCGGACACGTCGCCGACGGCCACCTTGACCCCGCGCTCCCGGCAACGGGGTGCCTCGGCGGCATCGGACACGAAGGCGCGCACCTCGCCGCCGCGGGCCGCCAGGGCATCGACGATCTCGGCGCCGCGGGGGGTGTCGGCTCCGACCACGATCACCGGCATGAGGAAAACGTAGTCAGTGACCGGTCGAGTCGTGCCGGGCCTGCGGCCCGGCCCCCTGCGCGCCGACCTTCGGTCGGCCCCCTCCGGCTCCTTCGGAGCCACCTCCCCCGTGTCGCTTTGCTCCCGG
>CAZIEQ010000259.1:0-3638 GCA_964538725.1 uncultured Acidimicrobiia bacterium
ACGATGACGATGTCCATCACGTGGCCTCCTTCAGAAGGGGCGGTCGCCAGCGGCTGTGAAGTGCAGGTCGTGGATGGTAGTGACAGCTATGCCTTGCAGCAGCACGCTACCGATTGTACCACCGGCGCTTTTGCCACCATCAGCAACCATCCGGTCACGGACAATCCGGCGGTCGTCGTTTCTCTGTCTCCGCAAACCTTCCGCTTCGACGCCATGGGGCGCAGCTCGGCCGGTGTGTCGATTACCGTTGGCGGCAGTGAAACCATTACGGTGGTCGCCGAAACCGGCTACGTGGATGCGCCATGAACAGACGTCGTTTTTCTTCTCAGTCCGGGGTGACCCTGGTCGAACTGGTGGTGGCGATGGTGGTGATCTCGATCGCGCTGGGCGGGGTGCTACTGGTTCTCAACTACACTACCCGGCACTCGGCCGATCCGGTGCTGCGGCACCAGGCGAGCGCCGGCGCGACGCTAACCCCCGGGAGGCGATCGCAGAGCCCCGCCGCGTCGTCGAGCTGGGCCGTAAAGCCCGCAGCGAAGCACGGATCAAGCTGCGGCAGCCACTGCGGACCGCATACGTGCGGGGAACGAGCGGTGCCCAGCGCCATTCCGGCGAGATTGCAGAGGAGCTGAGGGTGCGAGAAGTGCGTTTCGACGCCGGTCCTGTCGAACAGGTCAGCATCAAGCCCAACTATCCCCGTCTCGGTCCACGGCTGGGTCGCAGAGTGCAGCAGGTGGCGGCTGATCTGGCTGCGGGCCGCTACGAGGAGCTAGCCGGCGGAGGAGTTCGGGTGGCCGGCGAGGACCTGGATTCAGCCGACATCGTGCGCGGGGAGAGAGTCGACGTCGCCGGGTGGGCGATCGCCTACGACGGTGAGATTTCGGTCGCTGTCGACACCAGCATCGACGCCGAACTACGTCTGGAAGGACGGGCGCTGGATTTGGTTCGTTTGCTCAACGACATGCGCAAAAGCGCCGGGCTGGACCTCACCGACAGGATCATGGTGCGGCTGGGCAACGAATTCGAGGACCTAGTGGAACACCACGGCGACCTGATCGCGGCCGAAGTGCTCGCGGTGAGGCTCGAGGTGGATTCGGGTGTTGCGACGCCACAGATCGAGAAGACCTAGTCCGCATCCGCTGCCGACCAGCAGGATGCCGTCAGCAGACGACCCCCAGCAATATCGAAAGGCCGACGAGGAGCACGAGAGGTGACAGATCGAGGCCGACGCCCCCGGCGCGGACCGGAGGGATGATGGCTCGAAGCGGCCGCAGCACCGGATCGACGGCCAGCCCGAGCCCATCCGAGATTCGGCGCACCGGATGTCCCCACGGCATCCGGCCGAACTCGACGACCATGTGCAGCACGATACGCAGGATCACCACGTAGTAGTAGATGGTGACGACCTGGCAAATCATGCTGCCCAATTAGTCGGTGTCGGCGGATTCATACAGGCCTAGGGTGGCCAGTCGGCGGCGCTCGGTGCGGCTCAGGGTGACTCGAGGTGGTGAGATCAGTATCACTCCCTTGGCGATCTTGCGCATGGTTCCGTCAAGTGAATAGACCAGACCGGTCACGAAGTCGACCAGTCGGCGCACCATGTCGGGTTCGGCCGATCGCAGATCGAGCACCACCGGGGTCCGTGCCTTGATGTGATCCGCGATGATCTTGGCATCGTCGAAGGCGGCGGCTGCGACGACGTGCGATTCGGCACCGGTCACGGTGACCGCAGGGGCGGCCTGGGCGCGGTGACCCCCAACCACCACCCCGGCCCCGGTGCCCGGCATCGCCGGGCCTCGGCGAGGTGCCTGCGGCGGCTCCACTCTCCTGCCACCGGTCGCCGTCTGGGTCGGGTGCAGTGAGGGCGCCGGTGGCATCCGCGCCGGACCGGCCGGATCGAGGGTTCTCACCGAAGGCTCAGCGCCGGATGACGCGGTGACGTGCGGCCGGGCCGCCGACTCCTCCTGCTGTACTTCGGCCTCATCGATGAGACCCAGATATTCCATTGTGCGGCGGAAAAGCTTTGCCATCGTTGTCCTCGCTGCTCAGGCGCGGCGCGGACCAAAGATAGCCCGCCCCAGGCGTACCAAGGTGGCACCTTCCTCGACCGCAACTTCAACGTCGTCGGTCATTCCCATCGACAACTCCTCCACTGTGTCGTCGACGGCCGCCACCTGGGTCTGGATCCGGGCCAGCTCGGCGAAAAACGGACGAGCGTCCTCGGCATTGTCGACGCGGGGTGGCACCGTCATCAGCCCGCGTACGTCTAGTCCCAGTGCCCTCACCTGCGCAACGAATGCAACCGCGTGCTCGGGGATGACACCGTGCTTCTGGGGTTCCCTGCCCACGTTGACCTGGACGAGCACCGGAGGCGGCAGCCCGGGGCCTTTCAGCCACTGAGCTGCCAGCTCGTCGCCGTCCAGGGAATGCAGCAGCGTCGTCAGCGGGCGAACCCGGCGGACCTTGTTGCGTTGCAGGTGCCCGACGAAATGCCACCGTATGTCTGCGGGCAGAGCGGCAGCCTTGGCGATCATCTCCTGGGCGCGGTTCTCACCGAAGTCGCGGATCCCGGCGGCGTACACCTGCTCGATCTCGGCGATGTCGCGGCCCTTCGTCACCACAACCATCGTCACATCGGCCGGGTCGCGTCCCGTTCTGGCGGCGGCGGCGGCGATGCGGCTCTGTACCGCCCTCAGCCGTCCGCCAACCATGCCAACGCGATCTGGCGTGACTTCGTACCGTCACGACGATGGGAGTGGTAGCCGGCGCCGCATTGCGTGCACCGGTGGGCGCGCCACACTGCCAGCTCGCCCAGCTGGCCTGCCACGAACCCGGCGAGATCGACACCTGTTGCGCCGGTTTTGGTAGGCGCCGTATGCCCTGGGAAACGGGCGGCGACGTCGGGCCCCACCTCGTAGCAGCAGGGCCCAATGGACGGTCCGACGGCGGCCCGCACGGGCTCAGCACCGAGCCGGCGCATCATGGCGACGGTGGCAGGCACGATGCCCGCAGCAGCTCCCCTCCACCCGGCGTGAACCGCGGCGGCGCCACCTCTGCCAACGATCGCGACGGGCACACAGTCGGCGGTGGCGACGGCTGCGGTCAAGTCGGCAGACAGGGTGACGACGGCATCCGCTTCGCCTTGGTCACCGGTGATGGCGGCAACAGCCACCACCGAGCCGTGGACCTGGCGCGCCCAGGCCCATCTCCTGCTTACACGCAATTCGTCGCTCAGCGCCCGGCGTTCCTCCCCGCTGAACCGCCCGTCACCATCGGCGGCGTCACCGAAAGCCGCCCCGGGGAAAGGGGTGATCATCCTTCGACGAAGGAGGGAATCTCGAGGTCGTCATCCTCACCGAGCTCGATGTCTTCAAACAGGCCCGAAGGTGCTGCCAGGTCGTCGTAGGTGCGCCTCGCCCTGGTGAGACGACGCCCAACGTGGCCGAAGCCGGCTGCGATGACCGTCACCTTGAGCTCATCGCCCATGGCGTCGTCGATGATCGCCCCAAAAATGATGTTGGCGTCGTCCGAAGCGTTCTCCGACACCCGGGTGGCGGCATCGGAGACCTCGTGCAGGGTGAGGTCCGACGGTCCGGCGACGGACAGCAGGATCCCCGACGCACCTTCGACGGAAGCCT